>JAQVYX010000026.1 GCA_029004715.1 Acidaminococcaceae bacterium
TTTGTGGTGCCGAGGACCGGAATCGAACCGGTACGGAGATCACTCTCCGAGGGATTTTAAGTCCCTTGCGTCTGCCAGTTCCGCCACCCCGGCATGAAATGGAGGCGACACCCAGAATCGAACTGGGGATAAAGGTTTTGCAGACCTCTGCCTTACCGCTTGGCTATGTCGCCCTATAAAAATATAATACAGCGGCGCTAGGTTAAACCTTTTCGCCTTTGAAAAAAGCATTGGAGCGGAAAACGAGATTCGGACTCGCGACCCCCTCCTTGGCAAGGAGGTGCTCTACCACTGAGCTATTTCCGCAAAAATGGTGCCTCAGCGCAGAATCGAACTGCGGACACAGGGATTTTCAGTCCCTTGCTCTACCGACTGAGCTACCGAGGCGTTGGCGACCCAGGACGGACTTGAACCGACGACCTCCGCCGTGACAGGGCGGCATTCTAACCAACTAAACTACTGGGCCACTTCTCTTAGTGTTGACTTATGTATTATATGGTAAATTACTATTTATGTCAAGTTCTTAGCAATATTTATCTTAATAAATTTTATCAGTAATGTTTAGACTAAATTTCGTGATTGGTTTTCATGACATAATTCAAAGTATCTTGCAAATTTTTCTCCAGTTTTACCTGCAAAGTTTTTAAATTCTTACTATCAAAAACTTTAGAATCTCTGAAAACACCGGCAATCTTTAATTCTGCAAAAAATTGATTTCTCAGTCTATTATAATAAACGACAAACTGATCTTTGCGCGTAAAATCAGTGTAATCAATAAGTATGATAGAACCATTGATATGCTCTATAGGCTTTTCAGGTTTAATGTAGAGTTCAAAATCGCCAATGCTAGCCGGAAGTTTATTTCCGTATTCCCAGGTCAAAATACGCTGTTTTGCCACCATTTCGCCCAAATCTACTGAATCAGGATTTTCCATACTCTTGATAATCCTTGGCAACGCGTCCAATACTTTTTCCGCAAAAATCTCTCGTTCTTTATAAACATATCGAACATCACGGTAAGTATTAATTCCCATTGTACGCACTACTATATAATCAAAAGTTTCCGCTGTATAAATAATTTCCAATTTTGCTCTTATTTCACTATTAAAATACTGACAAATATGCAGGATTTGCCCATCGATATTATTAGGCGTTGCTTTAACAAAGCCAAATATTTCTTGTGGTAAATTCATAATAAAATCCCAGGATTTCGCCTGTTCTGCTACTTCTTTTATAGATGGGTATGACATGCAATTCCTCCTACAGCAACAATTAGAGCCCCTCTTATAACAACTTATGAACCCAACATGACAATATCACTATTATAGCTGATTATCTTGTATTAAGAAAGGCAAAACTATTATTTCTAAAATAATTTTGCTATTTACTGCTAAAACACTAACTGTTTTTCTCTAATAAAAAAAGAACATATATATATTAGAAGTTTTTAGCAGGAATAAATAAATATTTGTGGTATATATACAGTATATTTAGGTGAGCCTAGTATGAGGGAACTCCGCCCGCCCAAAAAAATAGGAGGTGTTTAGTTTATGGGAAATAATACTAAGAAGGGACTTTTAACAATCTTAATCGGTCTAGTTATTTGGTTTATTCCTATTCCTGCAGGGGTAAAACCAGCCGCCTGGCATCTACTCGCTATTTTTGTAGCAACAATCATTGGGTTCATTCTTCATCCGCTGCCTATAGGTGCTATCGCTTTAACCAGCGTTGGTCTTACAGGATTTTTAGGTGTTGTTAAACCTGCTGATATCTTATCAGGCTATGGCAACACTACTATTTGGTTAATCGTATCAGCCTTCATTTTTGCGCAAGGCTTTATTAAAACAGGACTAGGCAAACGCATTGCCTACATTATCATGAAATCAATAGGTGATAGCTCTCTAAAGCTAGCCTATGCTATGGCTATAAGCGATTTAATTGTCGCTCCCGCCACACCATCTAATACAGCACGTGCCGGTGGAATTATGTTTCCAATAGTGCGTAGCCTAAGTTCTGCTTTTGGCAGTGAACCTGGACCCACGTCCAGAAAACTTGGGGCATATTTACTGAAATCAGAATTTCAATGTAACTGTATTACTTCATCTATGTTCATAACTTCTGTTGCTCCCAATTCTTTAGCCGTTGCACTAGCTGCACAGGCTGGTGTTGATATTAGTTGGGGTGCTTGGGCTTTGGCCTGTATTTTACCAGGTGTTATTTGTCTAGCAATTTGCCCTTACGCAATTTACAAAATGTATCCACCTGAATTAAAAGATACTCCAGAAGCTCCGGATATTGCTAGAAAAGAACTTGCTGATATGGGATCTATGTCTAGAAATGAAAAAATAGTTTTTGGCGTGTTCATTTTAGCTCTTGCACTTTGGGCTACTTCTTCTTTAACTAAGCTAAATTCTACCATGATCGCACTCGTGTGCGTTGGCATAATGCTTATTGGCCACGCTGTCGAATGGGATGATATCATTAAAGAAAAAGGTGCTTGGGATACTTTAGTATGGATGGGCTCCCTTATGGCTTTAGCAACCGCACTAAATAAACTTGGTCTAATTAAATGGGGTGCCAACCTTGTTGCCAGTAGTTTAACAGGCGTTTATTGGATGACTTCTCTCGGTGTTCTCTTAGCCGTTTTCATGTGGTCGCATTACGCTTTTGCTAGTCTTACAGCGCATGTTTCCGCCATGTACGCCGCTTTTCTTGCTGTCGCTATTGGAGCAGGTGCGCCTCCTTTCCTAGCTGCCATGAGCCTTGGCTGCTTAATTGGTTTAATGGGTGGTATTACTCATTATGCTACTGGTCCTGCTCCTATTTACTTTGGTGCAGGCTTTGTCCCACAGGGAACTTGGTGGAAACTCGGTTTTATAATGTCTATTGTTAACTTTTTTATCTTCATATTTATCGGTGGTGCTTGGTGGAAAGTCCTCGGACTTTGGTAATAAACTTTAAAAATAAAAGGTTTGCGCATTTGCGCAAACCTTTTATTTTTAATATATAACTTTTAACTATTATTAATGTTTCTTTTTAAAATAATTATTATAATAGCTAACCCCATGTGGTTTCTTGCCCCACAATTTATTTGCTACAGGTTGCCAGTTATCCGCATATTCTGTACATTTTTCGCAAAGATCATTAACATCCTCTGGAGCTTGTAAATCAGTAGAAACGGCATGAGTCATTTTGACCATTTGCTTAATTTTTTGTGGATTTTCTAGCATAGGGCAAGGAAGTAGATGATTAGTATTAAACGGTTGATTATCCCGATAAGCTAAGAACAATGGTTGCTGTAGGGCATCAAGCAAAGTATCTTTTTTTATGTTGGCTTGAGAATAATGAATGAAAACACAAGGTTCAACATCACCATTGGCATTAATATGCAAATAATTTCTGCCTCCAGCTATGCACCCGCCCATAAACTCGCCATCATTTTGAAAATCAATTGCAAAGATTGGTTTTCCACCTTTAGAGCCACGAACTTCTCTAAGCCTACGATAAATGTATGCCCTTTGTTGCGGAGTGGGTAAAAGCGTTTTTACGGCGTCGCGTCCCACTGGCATATAGTGAAAATACCAACTATATCGGCAGCCTTTAGAAATCAGTAAATCTAAAAAAGCATCCGAAGTCACCATCTCTAAATTTTCTTTCGTATAGCAAACGGACGAACCAAAAAGAAGTTTGAATTTTTTCAACAAATCCATAGCAGCCAACGTTTTCCTAAAGGCACCCTTACCACGCCTGGAATCATTAATTTCCTCAAATCCCTCCAGGCTTAAAGATAGCGAAAAATTACCTACTTCGAGCATTTGTCGGCAAAAATCTTCCGTTACAAGCGTACCATTTGAAAAAGCAAGAAAATAGCAATCATCATGTTTTTTACATAGGCGTATTAAGTCATCTTTACGCAACAAAGGCTCACCACCCGTATAAATAAAAAAGCGAATACCTAGCTCTTTAGCCTGCGTTATAACTTTATCTATTTCTTCATAGGAAAGATTAAGACCATGCCCATATTTTGCCGCCCAACAGCCCTTGCAAGCCATATTGCAAGCACTAGTTGGATCAAGTAAAATAACCCATGGTATATTAAATCCATATTTCTTGCGATTAGCTCTAACTGTTTGCGTACTTAGGTATGCAGCTTCAAAACCCAAATTGAGGGCAGTCGTGCGTAACACATTATGGTCAATTTCCCTTATTAGTGTTTCAACATACTCTTTCCATTTGCCGTGAGGCTCCACAATCAGATCTTTTGCCGCTTTATAAGTTTCCCCTGCAAACAACGGTCCTGCAATTTTTTCGGCTGCATTTAATATCCCAATTAGACTTTTCTCTCTTGCACTTTTTGAACAATTTAATGTCCTATTTATAACCTTGCTAAACATTGCTTTTTCAAGGTTATTAATTAATGACGCCATTATTATTGCCTCCTTAATTCTCTGAAAAGAATAAACTTGTCAAAAATCAAGTTTATAGTCAATGTTATTTTGCCTAATAGTTCAATGCCCAAACAACAACACCATATAATATAAGTGTATACAAAAGAAGATGAATCTGAAAAGATTCATCTTCTTAATAACGTATAATTCTTTTATACAATTTTTGTTAAATGTCTATCATAAATGTATATGTAGCCTTAATTGTCGTCTATACTAGGCTTTACCAATTCATTTATAGAAATATTACTAATAGTTTGGTAAATTTCTGAAATGGTAACAGCGGAAAGTGAACTTGCATTTTCCAACCAATTAATAATTATAAATGTGAGTCCATTGGCATAATATTTAGCCAATATTTCTGGTGTAATAGGAGATAGGTGTTTCACTTTGAATTTATTTTTCCCACTAAAAAGAGATAAAAACAATTTTCCAAAAAGCCCGTAAACAATATTTTCGAAAGAATTTTGTCCATCAATTTTAGCAGCTTTAGAGTAAAATTTCATATCACGCTCAATTTGTTTTAACATTAAATCTATAGCTTCTTTTAACATATCATCTTCAATCAACAACATGGCCGGCACTATAACATCATTATAAAAAATCCATTCTAAAAGTGCATATTTATCAGAAAAATGGTTGTAAAATGTAGGTCTAATAAGCCCTGCATTGTTTGTTATCTCCTTAATGGTAATTTTTTCAAAATTAGTTGTTTTTAATAATTCCTTTAAACTTTTTGCTAATAAAGCATTTGTTGTTTCTTCATTTGTACTCATTTAATCCACCTTACACCCTTTTAAAATACCAAATATGCTATTTACATCCATTGCAACTATCTTACACAATAATAGCCAACATACCAATCAGTAAATTTTTGAAGCCCCTCTTTTATAGAAGTTTGTGGTTTGAACCCAAATGTTTTTTCCATTAACTCCATCTTTGCGTAAGTTGCAGGAACATCGCCAGGTTTTACGGGTGCAAATTTTTTCTCAAATATAACCTTTCTGCCCAAAGAATTACTTAGGCATTGCTCTAAAGTGGAAATAAACACCATTAACTTTTCAGGCTTATTATTACCTATATTATAAATATTACTGGAAACAGTTTCCACTATAGCAGGTGAATTGCCTAACACTCGTACAATACCCTCAACAACGTCATCTATATAAGTAAAATCACGCAAAATATCATGTTCGAAATCACCGTTATTAAGTATAGGTATAGCTTCATTATTAATGTACTTATCAGTAAAGCTAAAATAAGCCATATCCGGCCTTCCCATAGGTCCATAGACGGTAAAAAATCTTAAGCCAGTTACGGGGATATGGTAAAGATGACTATAAGTATATGCCATCAACTCATTAGCCTTTTTAGTCGAAGCATAAAGTGATATAGGATAATCTACACAAGCGGTTTCCGCAAAAGGCAATTCCTTATTTGCGCCGTATACAGAACTAGATGAAGCATACACAAGATGCTCCACCCTTTTATGTCTACAGGCCTCTAGAATATTGTAGAAACCTATTACATTACTTTGCATATACGCATCCGGATTCGTAATAGAATATTGTACCCCAGCCTGTGCCGCCATATTAATCACAATGTCTGGTGCATATTCTGCAAAAAGCTGCATAACTGTTTTTGCATCGGCAATATCACCCTTAATAAAACTAAAGCCCTCAAAAAGCTTTAGCTTTTCCAAACGAGCATATTTTAAATTTATATCATAATAATCATTAATATTATCAATTCCTACTACGCAACAGCCACTACTTAAAAGTTTTTTCGCCAAATAAAAGCCAATAAAACCTGCTGCCCCAGTTATAAGATAAATCTTGCTAGTAGATAAATTTTTCAAACTCCACCCTTCTCCCTCATCACCTACCTATTGAATAATACTCTACCCCAGCATCTTTCATGGCCTTTAAATCATAAATATTTCTTCCATCATAAACAAGAGGCGTTTTCATAAGTTCTTTATAGGTTTTAGGTTCAAGCGCTTTAATTACTCCCCACTCAGTGAAAATAAAGCATACATTGGCGCTGTTCAAAGCTTCCTCGATATTTTCAGCATACGTAATCTTTCCTCCGCTAACCTTTTCTTTAGTATATTGTTTTTTGAAATTTTCTAATCCCGCAGGATCAAAAACAAAAATATCTGCGCCATGTTCTAGTAACAGCTGTACATTATCTAATGAAGGTGCCTCGCGCAAGTCATCTGTTTCTTGCTTAAAAGTAAGTCCAAGAACAGCAACTTTTAGATTATTAAAGGTAATGAGCCTATTGCAAGCTTTTTTAAAGAGTATTGTTTTCTGTGCACTATTAACCTCTATAGCCGCCTTCACGGTTTTAAGTTCGTACCCATTCCTATTTGCAAGATACGCCAATGCCTTTGTATCTTTGGGGAAACAAGAACCACCATAGCCGATGCCTGCTTTTAAAAAACTACTACCGATCCGACTATCAAAGCTCATTCCTTCTGCTACATCCTCAATGTCCGCTCCTACTAGTTCACACAGGTTAGCAATATCATTTATGTAGGATATTTTAAGTGCCAGAAAATCGTTAGCAGCATATTTGACCATCTCCGCAGACCGCCTACTTATGCACACTATCGGTAGATTAAAAGGTCTATATATTTTTCTTAACATATCTTCTGCCCATTTGCTTTCAGTACCGATAATTATTCTTGCAGCGTGGAGCATATCATGTACAGCAGATCCTTGGGCTAAAAACTCTGGATTTGAAGCTACCTCAACCTTAATATTCTTAACTAAAAGATCATTAATAAACCGCTCTACCTTGTCATTTGTACCGACAGGAACCGTGGATTTCACTACCACCAAGCAATCTTTCTCTATGCTCTCAGCGATTTGGCGAGCAACAGTAGCTATGTAACTTAAATTAGCAGAACCATCAGCTTGCTCTGGTGTACCTACCCCTATAAAAATAGCCTCGGCATCGGCATAAGCCGCAGCATAATCAGTTGTGTATCGCAATCTACCGGCGGAATGATTTTTCTGCATAAGTTTTTCTAAATCGGCCTCATATATAGGTGTTACTCCAGCCTGTAACAGGGCGATTTTCTCTTCGTCAACATCAACGCAGGTAACACTATGTCCAATTTCCGCGAAACATACTCCTGCTACAAGGCCAACATACCCCGTACCTGCAATTGTAATTTTCATTGAACTCATCCACCCCTTTATCCCATATAAATTATCAGAAAATGTTATTGCGTTAAAACCCACCATATATTGAATTACCCAAGAATAATTATATCACGAACAACTAGTTTTATATTAAAATTGGCTTGATGTGGACAAAAAAAACATAGGCAATTTTAAAGACCTTATAACAAGTATTTTGTGACTACACGCTTTTTTACCACTGTCAAGCAATCTAAACTTGTAGCCTACAAAACTAATAATATTGTAAAAGGTACAAAACTGTCGAATTTATACGTCTTTTACAATGAAACATATATATTTACATTTGCCCTGCCTCAATCAACCTTTTAGCAACTTCTAAATTATAGTTTTTTAGTACTATAGATAAGTACAATGTTTAACCTTGCTATGTTACTTAGCGCAAATAAATTACATTAAAACTGTAATCCTCATACATAATCAATTGCAAGCGTTTGATCTGGCAAATGACTTTACACGTAAATCATAGAGATGTGCCGCCAAAAAGAAGGCAATTATTCCCGCTATTAGAAGAATAAGTGAATTATGAAAAGAATTAATACTATATCCTAGCAATATTATTTCGCGAAAAGTATTGGCTAAATAAGTTAATGGAGATAGTTGAGCTAGCCAATATATGGGTTTAATCATTCCCTCTAGAGGCCATGTATAGCCTGATAAAATAAAAGCTGGTACGACGTAGGCTAAAGAAATCCGCGTAAATGTTAGTTCACTATGAACCAGATTAGCAACTATTCCTCCAATATTAGCAATAATAAAAGCAAAGGCTGCTCCTATTGCAAACAAATCCAATAAAATATCTTTTTTAATCGGATATGCAAAAACGTATTTGGCAACAAACAAATTTGTAGCATAAGCAACCAGACTAATAAAAAAATAAGGTAAAATTTTAGCTGCATAGCGAGCAAGCCAATTTAATTTTATTTCATTATTCATTATCCCTTGTGGTTTATATAGAAAGGCAGCTGCAATAGCAATAAATATACCTTGCTGGAAAGCAGCTAATGATAATCCTAATGCCAAAAAATACATATAGTTTAAATTTTTGTTACCAATAATTCGATAATTAAAATCTACCGGACGTATCTTTTGAGCCGCTTGGAGAGCAGACAAACTAACATTTTTCTCTAATAGTTTAACACCTTTTTCATTAGAAAACCCTCGTATCATCTCTAGCCCCGCTATAGCACTGGTACTTGTGATAATGAGGTTACTACCTTCCATAACCATTAAAACTTTTGCACTTCGTCCTGATTCAGCTTCCATATTAAAATCTGGCGGTATAATAAATCCTACAAGTTCTCTATCACGTGAAATTTTATTTTGAAATGTTTCTAAATTAATTGGTTCAGCAATAACATGAAATTTTTCATTATCTTCTATATATTGAACAAATTCACGACTTAACGCACTATTATTTTGATCCAAAACCAAAGCAGGTATTTTTTCGACCGTTCCCTGTTGATACAAAAGAGAAAACAATATGAGATAAGCAGATGCTGCACAAAAAAGAACTACAATTCGCCTTATATCGAATTTAAATAGAAATAAAAATTCACGTTTCATTATTTGTAAATATCTTTGTATTCCATAACAATGCATTTTACTCACCTCTATTGTTCACAAATATAACTATTACGCTTGTAGTGGAATATAAAACCGGCAACAATTAACAAAACCGTTCCCACGCCCAGCATTTTTCTAAGACAAACGAAGTAATCAGGACTAAATCCTTGTAATGACAATGCCCGCAAGGGAATGGCAAAATAGTATAATGGCATCAGTTTTCCTAAAAATGCCGGTACCGAATCAACCCATCCCAAAGGCCAAGTAAGGCCACTATAAAGTAATCCAGGCATTATATAGCCCAGAGGAAGCTGAGCCACATTAACAGGATTTGTGAAAGTTGCTGAAAACACTAAGCATAAACTAGTAAAAATAAAAATAAACGCAGAACTTAAAATTATTATTTGCCAAATGGGCGCGCGTAGCGGCACATCGAAAATAAAGTGTGCAAATGTTTCGCATAAACATATGGAAATTGTAGCTGGTAACCAGCAGGCTAAAAATTTTCCAAGTACGATATTAAAAGTACGTGTGTGCGACCAAAACTTAATGCGTTTATATTCGGCACAAAGCATAGAAGGAGCAAATAGAAGTATGCCTATTTGCATACCATTAGCAATAAGTCCCAAAAGCAAAAAATTAGTATAGTTATTTGTTGGGTTATTTAGAATTCTTATTTTGACTTGGATTGGATACGCTGTGCTCAGAGCTTCTGCTGTTGGTTGGCCTGCTGCTTCTGTAAGTTTTTGTCCTCCTTTAATTATTGCACTCATATTTATTTCTTGACTTGCAGTTATAGCACTGTTGCCAAAAACCATATTTGTTGAATTAATCATCATGCCAACCGTTGTGGGAATACCACGTTTAATATCACGACTAAATTGCGGCGGTATATATATTCCGATATACGCATCACCTTTGCCCATAATATTTTGCAATTCTTCAAAGCTTTGAGCATGAAATAATATCTCAAAGCGATCAGAATCGTCATAGGCAGTAATTATTTGCCTCGAAATATAACTATTGTCCTCATCAAATATAACCGTCGGTATATGATTGACTACATTTTTATAATAGGTAAAACCAAAGAGAAACGTGTAAAAAATTGGTAAAATAAAAAGCAACAAAAAAAGTGGAGATTTCCACTTTTTTTGAGACTTTATCTCTGCTTTTAAAATTTGCAATACTGTCATATCTTGCCTTCACTTTCAATTATTTTAAAACGCATGCCAGGACGTATCTTATCTGAATTTATTTGTATTTTGATATTATAGCTAATGATATCTGTCGAATCACCCCGCTCATTTGTAGCACGCTTAGTAGCAAAATCAGGTTTCTTGCTGATTGAAACTATATTACCGCTAATATGGCAGTCAGAATTTCTGCCTTCTAAGTTTAATGTCTGTCCAACAAAATATTTTTGAAGTTCTGTTTCATTTACTTTAACATTTACCCAATTATCAATAGGATTTTGTACTGCAAAAATGGGCATACCGGTAGATACCATCGCTCCCACATTCACATATTTAGTGGTAATAATCCCGTCAAATGGAGCTCTTATTAAAGTCTCGTCAACGTTAACGCTAACTTGCTGTTTTTGTTCTTCAGCAGAGTCTATTCCTTCAAGCGCAGCCTGATATGCTGCTGATGCTACCGAATATTTAGTATTGATATCATCATATGTCATGGAAGATATTGCGCCCTGATTATATAAAACTTCATAACGTTTTGCATTAGCCGCTGCTAATTCAAGATTAGCCTTTGCTTGTGCAGCTTGTGCTTTTGCGGCTCTTAATAGCGCAGCTTTTTGACTATATTGTGCATTGAGTTCTCGGGCATCAATACGAGCCAATATTTCGCCTTTTTTTACTAATGAGCCTTCTTCAACATACATTTCAACGACACGCCCAGCAACTTTTGAATTCATATCAACTTCAGTTGCATCAACCTGCCCCCAAAGCTGCTGATGTTCTTTCGGTGTAGATGTATTTGTACAGCCACATATCAAAAAAACAAAAAAAATCATACATAAAGACAATATTTTATTTAAACTGGATTTATCGTGTCCTACATTAAGCATACTGATCTTCTCCCCTAGATTATTTGGATTTTATTATCCCATAAAGCATTATGTCAAAAACATGCGCTATTACATCACTATAAGTAGTATTTACTTCATCTAAGGTTCGCGCATTAAGAAATCCAATTTGAGCCATTTGTAAAAGTTGAATGAATACTTGCCGGTGCATAGGTCGAATTATCCCTTTTTTTGTGCCTTCATCAAGTAACTTATTTAAATGCTGTATACGTTCTTTATTAAATTGATGCATTTTTTGAGCAATTGACGGTGTTGCATACAATGTCGCATAAATTCTATTTTGGAAGGGTTCTAAACGTTTAGAATGAAATTTCATAGTTGCTTTCAACTTTTCTTCCAAAGGTGCCGAAGAATAATATATTTTTGCTTCTTCATCTCGCAATTCTTTTAAAACCACATCAAAAACCGCTTCCAGAAGAATTTCTTTTGAAGCAAAGTACTGATAAAGTGTTGATTTACTCATTCCTAGTTCTCTTGCTAAATCATTCATTTTAAAATGTATACCATAAGTTTTGATTAACGGTACGACCGCAACTAATATTTTATCTTTCATATCAAATCACCCTTTCTATACTTGCAGTACCCAAAATACTTTTTCGGTACTGCAAGTATAGAACAATTGCTTTCCTTTGTCAAGTCAAACATAATACTGACAATAATATTTTTTAACTACAACCTATGAAAATTTGTCCTTTAGGCATTTTACACCAAGTCTTTATCTAAATATTGATTGCTAACTTTACTCTTCTTTTACTAAAATACAAAAGAAAACTAGACAGTTCTAACCCAAAGCAATAAAATTATATGTGCTAGCGTCAAATTATTTTAATAATTGAACCTCTATTGGTTTATATAAAGAAAAACGGGTGATATTTTGAACAAAATAAGACAATTCGATATAGAAAGTTATCGCATCCTAGCAGAACTAAGCAATGCTATTATGTTTGAATGGGACATTACTAAAGATTTTTTTTATGTTTCAACAAATTGGACCTCTACATTTTGTGCTAAACCGCAAAAAGAAAATTTCAGCCAAAATTTTTCTAAAATCTTTTCACTATCTCCGCATCTACCTGATGAGCTTACCCCTTACTTTGAATACATTAAACAAAATAAAGGTCAACACATTCCTAAAAACTATTATCATAAAATAGAAAACCAGCTACTAACCAAAAATCAAACTTACATATGGTTTCAACTGCGCCTCCTCTTACGCTGTAATGCAACCGGCGTACCTGACAGATTATTTGGTATGATAACCGATATTAATTTGCAAAAAAAAGAAAATGAAAAATTACTCTATCAAGCACAAACTGATGTTTTAACAGGTCTTTACAACAAAGCAACTGTACAACTAATGATTACTGATTACCTAAAACAATCTAGCCTGCAAGATAAACACCAAGCGCTATTTATTATTGATATTGACGGATTCAAAGAAGTTAATGATCATTTTGGCCATCATTTTGGTGATGCCGTCATAACCGACCTGGCACACTGCATAAAAAATTTGTTTAGGCACTCCGATATTGTGGGACGAATTGGTGGTGATGAATTCATTGTACTTTTTAAAAATATAGCTAACAAAGACGTCATTACAAAAAAAGCACAGGAGCTCGTAAAACTTTTACAGCGCAAATATACTAGTGGCAATCTATCCTATGAAGTATCAGCAAGCATAGGTATTGTCTTATCTCCATTGTACGGTACTGATTTTGATGATTTATTCCAGAAGGCAGATCATGCGCTTTATCACGTAAAAGAATTCGGAAAAAATAATTTTTATTTTTACAGGTCAGATTTACAAAACCCACGCTACATTAGTAGCCGAAGGCTAGAATCTTCCATCCCTAATAATAAGCAAAATCAAAAAGCTTTTCACGAAAACGTTATTGAATATATATTTAAAATTTTATATCGCAGCAAAGATTCTGATACAGCAATCAATCTAATTTTGGAAATAATTGGCCGTAAGTATAATCTGGGCAGAATTTTTATTCTCGAAAAAAACAGTAATAGGGAATACTGCAATACCTTTGAATGGTGTGAAAAAAAAAATGTCTCCCTGCAAAATACCCAAGAAAATATTCCAGATTCTATTGCCCTAAAATTACTAGGGCAATTTGATGAAAATGGTTTGTTTAATTGTTGTGATATTAACTTATTATTGCCAGAAATAAAAAAATATTTTACGCATGTTCCTGTCATGGCTTTATTAGGCTGCACTATGTTAAACGCAGGCGTTATTGCCGGTATAATTGGCTTTGAATCCCATTTGAAACCACGTGTTTGGAATGAAGATGAAATTGAAACTCTGTCTTTTACATCTGAAATTTTGAGTACCTTTCTACTAGGCAAAAGAGCTCTTGATAAAATAAAACTCTCACATATCCAAACCTTGGAGATTTTGGATCATATTGACTCCTTTATTTACATTGTTGATAAAAATACACATGAGATACTTTTTTTAAATAAAAAGTCCGTTGATTTTTTTGGTACAAACCAATTAGGTAACTCTTGCTATGACTTCATAAGTTGTGAAAATGCTCCCTGTAGTTATTGTCCTATGCTTTTGCTTACCGAGTCCATAGAACAAACACAGGAAGATGTTTATTTCCCTAAACGTGACTTGTGGGTACATTCCGCTGTCTCTAAAATTCATTGGGATGGGACACGGGAAGTGTGCCTTCTGCACTGCCATGACATTACCAAATTTAAAAAGGCTAAATAATTTACCGTCTAATTTTCTATAGTCTTAACAGAAAAATTGTTTTTCTGCCAGTTTAAAATTTCTTAACGCATTAACTAATAAAACAGTAAGCCCCCTTATGGTAACTATAAAGGGACTTACTGTTTTCATTTTTTATATACTAATATTTTGTCCTTAATATTATATGAGAAAAATGGGCACTCACAATTTATGACAAAAATTGAAATTCCCTTTTCGCCATAAAAGAAACCCTATGAATATATTCATTACTACAACAACAACAACAAAACCAAGTTAAAACTAAAAAAGAATGAGTCCGATAGAATACCGAACTCATTCAGGATTAACCGCTTAATAACCTGTCCAACATTTTGGGTGCAGAACATCTAAAACTTAACGGCTATTGCATATGTTTACTTTTATTGATTATTTATTGGATTTCATAGACTGGTATAACTATGATTATAGTTGTCATAAGCTATCATGGTCTCTCCTTTGAGCTCCTCTTTGGTATTCTATCCTTTGCACTTGTGCATTTTCAGAATGATAAGAAGATGCCGAGGCAATAATTGGAAAACTCTCCGGTCTAACAACTCCTAGTAATGTAAGCGCTGATATTAATTTCTGCATATTTTTATTTGGCATTATAACCACTCCTTTTATTTTCTGACTTGTCAGTCAGTTTTTCTATGTTTATAATACCAATGATTTATGTCTAAAGCGTGTCAAAAAAAAGAATATTAATGTTTTTTTACTGGCTTTTAGGAATTAGCAAGTTCAAAATCTAAAACTTAACAACATTAATTTATAGGTCCACGAAACTGTAGTTTCCAATGGCTAAGATCAATACCTCTTCTAAACTCTTGTTGTGATTAGCAAGTGCAAGCCGTAATAAACAATAGGACAAATACACTCACTATAATAAATTTCGCTCTATTTCCTCTGCTTTGCCCAGATAGACCAGCCAAAATTTTATTTTTTGCCTTCGCCCTTATATAAACACTTGCCGAAGTCACACTCCTTCACAAATTCATAAAATGTTCTTGATAGCTTCATATCAAGAATACCACTCTTGTATATTAGCCAAGTGTTGCGGGCCAATAACTTACCCTTTTTATCACACAAGGGTATAGAATATAATCCTGGTTTGTCATCTACTAAGATAGAAGGTAAAAGTCCATAGCCTAAACCCTTAAAAACCATTTCCTTACTCAAATCCAAATTGCTTACTTGCATGCCAATCTTAGGAGGTACTTTAAAGTTATCATTCCACCATGCATCCAGAAATGTGCGATAATAAACCTCGGTATCATAATCAATACGAGTCATATCCGGTAAATCTTCTAGTTTAAACGGTTTTGTAGCAACCGCGCACACATAGTT
This sequence comes from Acidaminococcaceae bacterium, assembly GCA_029004715.1. GTDB lineage: Bacteria > Bacillota > Negativicutes > Acidaminococcales > Acidaminococcaceae > JAAYAE01. The sequence goes on from JAQVYX010000026.1 coordinate 15,412, forward strand.
TGTAGTCAATAATAACTTAGCGTGCTCATCCCAACCGAAATCATTACGCAAAAAACCAAAATGTAGTGCCTTGGAATTCATGAGCCCCAACACTTTGCTGCTTGGAGCTATGGAAATATCGAAGGTTACCTTGGGGTAAAGTTCTTGAAACTTACTTAAAAGCTGTGGAAGATAGTAAGATGCCAAAATACTTGGTGCCGCTATCCGCAATATACCGCCAATTTCATCTCCCAGATTTGCTAGTTCTTCTTTGAAAGTACTAATTTCATTCAAAATTTTTAAAGCGAAAATTGCCGCTCTTTCCCCTGCGCTAGTAAAAGTAATCCCCTTGTTTCCTCTGTAAATAAGAGTAATACCCAAGTGATTTTCAATTTGCTTAATGCGTGTAGTAAGGGCCGGTTGTGACAGATATAGTATTCTTGCTGTTTTAGTAATATTTTTTTCTTCGTATAAAGTTTTAATTATTTGCCAATCTCGCTCATCCATATTACTACCTCGCTTTATTCTCTATGACGCTATTTTAACACACTTACGTGTCTCTTAACACCATAGAAAATGAAAAGACGTACACCGTTATCCATTGGCGCACGCCTTTCCACAAATTATTTTTTCACCTGTGTCTGGTTCTGTATTTGACCCCTTGGAAGCTCCATAATAAGGTCTTTGGATTTGCCAGCCCGCAGTATATAACTATCTGTAGAATGACCAAGAATAGCGACAATTTTCTTACTAATGGCAATAGCCTTGTCCAAGTTAATACCGGTCTCTATGCCAGACTCCTCACACATATGTACCACGTCTTCCGTAGCCACGTTACCAGCTGCTCCCGGCACAAAAGGACATCCGCCTGCACCGGCGAAACTAGTGTCGAACTTGGTAAAACCGCTAAGCATTCCGGCCATAATATTAGCCACACCCATGCCACGGGTATTGTGGAAATGAAGCCACCAATTAACCTCAGGATAAGCTCCTAGCATTTCCGTGCATATAGCATGCACTTGCTTGGGATATGCCATACCAGAAGCGTCAGAAAGAGAAATTTCATTCACACCTACTGTTAGGTAAGCCTCTACGATATCACGTACATTTTTAATGGGTATTTCTTTATCCCAAGGTGAGCCAAAACTCATAGATATGGAACCTGAAATATCTATATTGGCCTCCCTGGCCTTGGCAACAGCTTCACCGAAACCCGCCACTGTCTGGGCAGGAGTCCTGTTCAAATTAGCTAGATTATGAGATACGCTAGCAGATACATTCAGCTTTACCTTGGTGCAGCCACAGTTTATCGCCCGCTCTACCCCTCTAACATTAGCAATAAGCGCCCTATACTCTACACCTTTAGTTTTTTTGATGCCTTTAAAAACTTCATCTGTGTTAGCCATTTGCGCCACTGCCTTGGGACTCACAAATGATCCAACTTCAATCACTTTGAACCCAGCCTCTACCATATCATTAACCAGACCAATCTTTTGCTCCGTGGTTAGCAAAAGATTTTCGTTTTGCAGCCCATCTCTGAGTCCTACCTCGCAAATACTTATACTCTTTGGTAAATTCGAAAAGTCCATTTATATTACTCCTTCCGCCTTCAACGCTTGCAAATCACTAGCTTCTAAACCGAGATATGCTTTATAAACTTCAGCGTTGTGAGCACCTAACTCCGGGCCAACCCATTTAATCTCCCCCGGAGTTTCGCTAAACACAGGAGTAATACCAGGCATTTTAATAGAACCTAATTGAGGATGCGCCATTTCTACCACATCGTGACGAGCAGCATATTGAGGATCTTCAAAAATATCTTTAATACTGTAAATAAGGTTAACTGGTACGCCTTCTTTATCTACGATAGCCTTTAAATTCTTATAATCATAACTACCGATCCAAGCACTTACAATTGCATCTAATTCAGGATCGTTGGCAACACGGTTCTTCATAGTATTAAAATGCGGATTACTTCGCAACTCTTCTCTGCCCATAGCGGTAGTCAGATACTCCCAAGTGCGATCGGTACTACAAACCAGAACCACCCATTTGTGGTCGTGGGTTTCATAAGTTCCTCCTGGGCTTGAAGTACCACTTAGCTTCGGTTTACGCTCACGAATAATCCCATTCTTATCATAATCCGCGCACAGTATTTCCATAAAACGAAATACGCTTTCATAAAGACTCACATCTACTTCCTGACCTTTGCCATGCAAGACATCTCGATGATATAAGGCCATCATAGTACCCATACAGGTGTATAGCCCTGCTATATAGTCCGTCAATGAAAAGGAAGGACTTACCGGTGGCCGATCCGGATAACCAGTAATATATGTCATACCGGAAAATGCTGTAACCGGTGTGCCAAACCCCGGCAATTTTGCATAAGGGCCGGTTTGTCCATAACCTGTAACGTGGCTCAAAATAATATTTTTATTAACTTCTTGCATTTTGGCATAGCCTATGCCCCACTTATCCAAAGTCCCGGTGCGAAAGTTCTCGATAACCACATCAGTTTTTTCCACCATCTTGAGGAACATCTCTTTGCCTTTTTCTGTACGCAAATCCAAGGTAACTGATTTCTTGTTGCGACCCATACAGGCAAAACGCATAGCATCCTTCCCATGAAAAGGTCCCAAGCGCCTAAAAGGATCTCCTCCATTAGGCATTTCAATTCTAATAACCTCTGCACCGTAATCTGCCAATAGTCCCGCAGCAAATGGTGCTGCAATAACAGTAGATAAATCTAATACTTTAACTCCGGTTAACATTCCCATAACAAGCACCTCTTCCAAGTTTTGGTTTAAATCAATCTTCATTCTTAGCCTAATTTCATTATATGATTTCCCTCAGAAGTTGAAAAATACTGAATTTGAATACATGGTATAAATGTTTTCTATCACAAGTTTTCCCTGTAGATTTTCCATTTAATTTTTTGGAATAATTAATACACTTTCGAAACTTTATCCTTGAGACTTTGCATATAATAGTACATAAGATAAATGAAGCATGACTAAAGCTTTATGCAAAACTCAGCGATGCTCCATTGGTCTATTAATTTATAAACACTTATCCTCCAAATACTCCAATCCAACGCCAATAGGTTGCGGCACAGATTGCATATACTATGCACCCTACTATAGCAATAGGAATACCTACCTTGGGAAAATCCCAAACCGTAAGTTGTCCCGTACT
>JAQVYX010000027.1 GCA_029004715.1 Acidaminococcaceae bacterium
TGTACCAATTATCCTGCCAAGGGTATAGTTGGGTAGCTACGTTCGGAAAGGATAAACGCTGAAAGCATCTAAGCGTGAAACCATCCTTGAGATGAGATCTCTCATAGAGCAATCTAGTAAGACACCTTAGAGATTATGAGGTTGATAGGCCGGATGTGTAATTGCAGCAATGCATTTAGCTGACCGGTACTAATATGTCGAGGGCTTGACTTAAGCAGCGCTTTCTTAGGAAAGACGCGTAGCTTACACCATAACGCTTCTTCGGAAGCGGGTCTAAGAAACAAAGCATTAAAAAGAAATACATCAGTAAAAAAATAACTCGTTTAATTTGTTCTCTTCTTGAAGTTTTGAGGGTTTTTACCTTCAACAATCCGGTAGTGATAGCTAAGGGGTTCCACCTGTTCCCATCTCGAACACAGTAGTTAAGCCCTTAAACGCCGAAAGTACTTGGGTGGAAGCGCCCTGGGAGGATAGGAAATTGCCGGTTAGGGAAAGACATGCATTCGTGCATGTCTTTTTTCTTTGCGTTCTTTTGCTTTTTTATGACAGTAGGGGTCTGTCCCTTATTGTCATAAACTAACTGGAGTAAATATAAGCTGTTGCCGAGGGCCTCTTTTTATTGCTTCGTCAATCCAAAGAACGGATCTTCTCTCTCAGTGCCAGAATGCAGGGGGGCGACACTGATAATTCATCTACCCCTAGCTCAAGAAATGTTTGAGCTAACTTGGTATCTGCACTAAGTTCACCACAAATTCCTACTGAAATACCGTTTTTGTGGGCGTTTTTCACGGTTAACTCAATTAATTTAAGCACTGCTTTATGATAGGGATTGAAGAAGGTGTCTAAATTCTTATTTTGTCTGTCAAGGGCTAAAGTGTATTGCGTAAGATCGTTTGTTCCAATACTAAAAAAGTCAACTTCTTTAGCTAAATCATCACTAATAATTGCTGCAGCAGGAGTTTCAATCATAGTGCCAATTTTAATATTATCAGCAAAAGGGATGTTTTCTTGCTGTAAGCTAGTTTTTACGCTTTCAACTATTGCTTTACTAGCTTTTAGTTCTTCTACTGAATTAATCATAGGAAACATAATAGCAATATTACCCAAAGCTGATGCTCTTAAAATAGCGCGCAACTGTATTTTAAAAATTTCAGGCTGTAGAAGACAGATACGAATTGCTCTGTAACCTAGGGCAGGATTTATTTCTTGTGGTAAGTTAAAGTAGGGAAGGCTTTTGTCAGAACCAATATCTAAGGTCCTAATAATGACGGGTTTGCCAGACATAGTCTCAGCAACTGTTTTATAGGCAATAAACTGTTGCTCTTCTGTAGGAAAACTTTTTTCTCCTAAATAAAGAAATTCACTACGGAAAAGACCAATACCTTCGGCATCATTTTCAAGAGTAGCGGGTAAATCTAAAGTGCTGCCGATATTAGCAAAAATTTTAATTTCTCTACCGGATTTACTTATAGTTTTTTTCCCTTTTAATTTTGTTAAGGTTAAGTGTTCATGCTGGAGTGCATGCATTTTATTAGTCATAACATTTAAAGTTTTTTCATCGGGAGCAAGATATATATTGCCTGTAAACCCATCTATGACGGCAAGCATGTTGTTGGCAGCGTTAGAAATTAAATTATCTACGGCGACAACAGAAGGAAGACCAAGCGCCCGTGCCAAAATCGCTGCATGCGAATTTTGAGAGCCAAATTGTGTAACAAAACCCAGGACCTTTGTTTTATCTAATTGCATAATTTCGCTAGGTGATAATTCATTTGCTACTAAGACAACAGGTGAGGAAAAGTCTGCTAACAGGTTGTTTTTACCAGTTAAAAAAAACAATAGTTTTGAAGATATATCATGTACATCCTGAGCCCTAGCTTGCAAATATTTGTCGCCCATACTCTCAAATAGAGCGGAAAATTTGTCATCAGTTATATTAACAGCGCTTTCGGCACTGAGGTTTTGCTTGTTGATAAGCGCTTCAATTGATTCAATATAATCTAAATCCTCCAGCATCATTTGTTGGGCTCCAAAGATGGCAGCATTTTTTTCACCAACGGCTTCGAAAGCTTTGTTATAAAGCTTTTTTAAATCTTCAATGGCTGCTTGTCTTGCTGTTTGAAAGCGTAGCAGCTCATTTTCAAAATTAGTACTGCCTTGCTGCTTGAAGTTATTTGAAGATGGAGTATAAATAGCTATGGACCCGATTGCAATGCCGTCAAAAATACGCTGACCTTTTAATATTATCATGAGTTGACTCCTCGTAAGTTTAATAAATTAATTTCACTATAAGTTAATTTCCAGACAATTTTTTATAGCTAAAAAACCAGGTTCCTCATCGTCACCTTCTAGAGTGATAGTTATAGTTGTTCCAACCGTTACGCCTAGAGACATAACAGAAAAAATACGTTTTAAATCACCAATTTTGTCATTTGTCGTAATATTTATGGTGGAATTAAATTTTTTAGCTTCTCTGACCAATATAGCAGCCGGTCTTGCATGTATACCTTTGGCATCTTTAATTGTATAGGTGAATATTTTCATGACGTTGACCTCCAATAATGTTTGGTAAATTAGATGAACATATTGTACCATTATATAAGGTGAAAGTGGGCAAATATGTGTAATGTCTTTCTTTTTATAAGGAAATTAGGTATAATAAGATTTAAGACATTTGGAGCTAAAAGACGGGGGAGGGACAAAAATGAAGATGAAGTTTACAAAGATGCATGGCTGTGGTAATGACTATGTATATGTGAATTGTATGGAAAATGAATTGCAAAATCCTAATGCAATTTCTGAATATGTGAGCCATAGACGTTTTGGTATTGGTTCTGATGGATTGATTTGTATTTGCCCATCAGAAGTAGCAGATTTTAAAATGCGTATGTTTAATGCGGATGCTTCAGAAGGGAAAATGTGTGGTAACGGTACACGTTGTATTGCTAAATACGTGTATGATAAAGGTCTTACAGATAAAACCACAATTACATTAGAAACTTTGGGCGGTATTAAAACTATTGAGACGACCGTAGTAGACGGAAAAGTTACAGAAGCAGTAGTTGATATGGGAGAGCCAATTGTTATAACCAAAGATATTCCTATGATCAGCGACCATTATGTTTTCATGGATCAAGGGTTAGCTATTGATGCTGCGCATGATGTTGTCTATAATGGCACGGCTGTTTCTATGGGAAACCCTCATTTTGTTATCTTTGTGGAGGACGTAGACAAGGTAGCTCTTTCTGATATTGGTCCTAAAATCGAAAATCATCCTCTATTTCCTGAACGTACAAACGTGGAATTTGTGCAAATAATTGATGAAAACACTGTCAAATTTCGTGTATGGGAACGTGGCAGTGGTGAAACTTGGGCTTGTGGAACAGGGGCATGTGCAGTGGCATATGTAACTATTGCTTTGGGTCATGCAGGCAAAAAAGATGAGTATTTAAATGTGCTTGTTAAGGGTGGAAAGTTACAAGTAAATTGCAAGTCTGACAATCATATCTTCTTAAAAGGGCCTGCTACGTTGGTTTTTGAAGGAGAAATTGATATACCGGCTGAAATTGCAAAAAAATAATTTAAATTTATAGAGGGGATTGGTAATTATGGCAATAATGAATGAAAATTATAGCAATTTGAAGGAGAGCTATTTGTTCTCACAAATTGCAGCAAAAGTAGCAACATATGAAAAGGAACATCCTGATAAAAAAATTATACGCATGGGGATTGGTGATGTTACACTACCTCTAGCAAAAGTTGTAGTTAACGCTATGAAAAAAGCAGTAGAAGAAATGGGTGTTAGAGAAACTTTCCGTGGTTACGGTCCGGAACAAGGATATGATTTTCTTCATGAAGCCTTGGTTAAATATTATACTAAGATTGGTGTGCATTTAGAAACTAGTGAGATATTCATTAGCGATGGTGCTAAAAGTGATTGTGGCAATATTACAGATATTTTTAGTGACTTGAATACTATCTTGGTACCTGATCCTGTTTACCCTGTTTATGTTGATACTAATATTATGAGAGGCCGTAAGATTGTTTATATTCAGGGAACTCCTGAAAACAATTTCTTGCCTATGCCTGACAATAATATAGTTGCTGATGTAATTTATTTGTGCTCTCCTAATAACCCCACAGGAGCTGCTTACACAAAAGAACAGTTAGAAGAATGGGTTGCTTATGCTTTGAAAAATGACAGTGTTATTTTGTATGATGCTGCTTATGAAGCTTTTATAACTAATCCTGACATTCCACGTAGTATTTATGTGGTAGAAGATGCTAAAAAATGCGCTATTGAGTTATGTTCCTTGTCTAAGACAGCAGGGTTTACCGGTACCCGTTGTGGTTATACAGTTGTACCACATGCTTTGAAACGTAAATCAGGTAATGGTACTTTGATGGAGTTAAATAAAATGTGGCTAAGACGCCAAACAACAAAATTTAATGGTGTTCCATACATTATCCAGCGTGGTGCTGAAGCAGTATTTTCAGAAGAAGGCATAAAAGAGTGCGGTGAAATTTTAGAGTTTTATCGTGAGAATGCCCGCATTATGATGGCTACTTTGGATAAAAAAGGTATTAAATATTTTGGCGGAATATATTCTCCCTATATTTGGTTGCAATGTCCCAACGGTATGAGTTCTTGGGAATTCTTTGACTATTTATTAGAAACACTTGCTATAGTTGGCACACCAGGAGCTGGCTTTGGTACTATGGGTGAAAAGTATTTGCGCCTCACGGCTTTTGGTAGTCGTGAAGGTACAATAGAAGCAATGCAACGTATAGACAAAAGCCTATAGCAGATGAATTTGTTTGTGTTATAATAAGTTTAAATAATTAGAGGGGGGGCTTTTGGAATGGTAAAAAAGATAGCACTTTTAGTGACAGTTTTGATGATTTTTTTCAGCAGTATTTGTTTTGCTGATAATGGTAAGCTGTTGACTGCAGAAGAAAAGATAGCGGAACAGGCAATTAGTTGTATTTCTGGGCAAACTGAATATAGAGCCCTAGCTCAGAATTTCACAACTGGGTTAGCAAAAAATTTATCTGCGTACAAATTCAAAGATTTAAAAATAAAAGTTGATGAGCAAATGGGTTCTTTGTCTAATAGTAAATTAGTTATATTGCAAAAGTTTGATAAAGCAGATCGTGTAATTTATTTGGCTAATGGTTCTAAGGCAAAAACTGTTGAAATGACGTTTATTTTTGATACTACAGGTAGAAAACCCTTACTAAATGAAATCGCGATGAGACCATTACCACTAAAGCCAGCTGTTAACAAAAAGTAATAAGAGTAAAAAGAGTTGAATCCCTATGGGTTCAGCTCTTTTTTTATAATGCGTACAATAATGTGATGTGATATAATTGTTTTGCAAGCAAAAAGTAGGGGAAAGAAGGGAAGAGTATGATTAGCAATGGTTTTACGTATGTTGCTGCTTTAATTTTTTTAGCTGGTAGTTTAGTCCTATTGGAGAAAAAAACGCATTGGAAAATTTTTGAGTATGCACCACCGGTTGTTTTATTATATTTAGTTGCCATGCTTTTATGTACTGCAGGTGCTTGGGACATGAAAGCGACTAAACCGGCTTATAGCGCGTTAAAAAATAATTTGTTGTTTGCTATGGTCTTTGTTATGTTGCTAAGATGTGATATTAGAAAAATTCTTAAGCTAGGACCGCGAATGTTAGGTGGATTCTTTGCTGCTTCATTTTCCATAGGTATAGGGTTTGTTGGTGCTTATGCGCTTTTTCACACAGCGCTAGGAGCAGGCGCGTGGAAAGCTTTAGGAGCTTTATGTGGAAGCTGGATGGGTGGCAGCGGTAATATGATTGCTATTCAAGCGGCACTGGATATTAATTCTGGGGATATGGCTTATGCTTTGGTGGTTGATTCTATCGATTATTCTATTTGGGTTATGTTCTTATTGTGGGCTGTCAGTTTTGCCCCTAAATTCAATAAATGGACTCATGCAGATACTAGCGCGTTAGATGAGGTTTGCGCTCGTTTAGAGGCTGATGAAGCTGCAGATAAAGGGACTATTTCTTTTGCATCTATGATTTTTTTATTAGGTTTTGGTCTTATCGTTTCAGCCATTGCTCAAAATTTTGGCGCAGATATCCAAAAGTCCATAGGTATTTTGGATAAATCCACTTGGACAGTTTTAATAGTCACTGTTTTGGGACTTATAGTAGCGGTTACGCCTTTGGCTAAGATTAGTGGTAGTGCTGAGATTTCTAATGTTTTATTATATTCGATTATTGCTTTGTTAGCATCTAGGGCAAGTTTTGCTGAATTGAAAGATGCCCCTATTTGGATTTTGACCGGTTTCGTGATTCTTGGTATTCATGCTATATTACTATTGATTTTAGCAAAAATCTTCAAACTTGATATGTTTACTTGTGGAGTGGCGTCTTTGGCTAATATTGGAGGTACGGCTTCAGCACCAATTTTGGCAGGTTGTTATTCAGGCGCATTAGTGCCAGTCGGAGTTTTAATGGCTTTAATGGGTTATGCAATTGGCACAGGTGGGGGCTTAATTGTAGCCCATATAATGTCTATGTTTGGCTAAAAAAGGAGTTGTATATTATGCCCATAGTTGATTTGCACTGTGATACAATAACTGAGCTCAAAAAACAAGGTAAAGTTTTACGTAGTAATGATTTAAATTTAGATTTAGAAAGAATGCATGAATTAGATATTGTTTTACAGGATTTTGCTATTTTTGTAAGGATGACAGAGCATGAAAATATTGATGCAGCATGGAAATATACTCTTGGTGTCTGTGACTTCTTTAGCGAACAAATGCAAGCTAATGCAAATCTGGTTTCTCATGTTTTATCGTATGCTGATATTAAAAAAAATATATGCGATAAGAAGATTTCTGCCTTGCTTTCTGTAGAAGAGGGGGGAGTTTGTGGTGAACAAATAGAGCGCTTAGAGGAACTTTATAAACGCGGCGTGCGTCTTATGACGATTTCCTGGAATTTCGAAAACACTCTGTGTTACCCACATTCTCTCACTGAAGATACCAGTACTAAGCACTTAAAGCCTTTTGGACGTGAAGTAGTACAGCGCATGAATGAAATGGGTATGATTGTGGATGTATCGCATTTATCTGATGGTGGCTTCTGGGATGTAGCAGCATTAGCAAAAAAACCTTTTATAGCATCACATTCAGATGCTAGGGCTATTGAAGGGCATTCACGCAATTTAACAGATTCCATGATTAAGTGCTTAGCGGAAACTGGTGGCGTCACTGGTATTAACTTTTTTAGTAAATTTTTGGGGCACGATGGCACTGGCAGTATAGAACAGATTTTGCAGCATATTGACCATATTAAAAATGTTGGTGGTATTGATGTTTTAGCACTTGGCAGTGATTTTGATGGTTTTGGCGGCGAGAGCGGAGTAAGAACCTGCGAAGATTTCCCTAAATTAATTAGGGCCTTGGAAAAAGCTGGCTACACTAATGAGGAAATAGATAAGATTACTTATAAAAATGCATTGCGTGTTCTGCAAGAAGTTTTAAAATAAAGGGAAACGCCTTTATTTATAGAATAAAGAGTTATGGGAAGTATATATTATAAGTGAAAAGTGGAGGAGAAGCTATGCCGTTTACAAAATGGTTGACCGAAAAGTTAAGCACTGTGGGGTGGAATCGCTATTCTAACGAAAATAGCCGTAAAAAGATTTTGGATAGCGCAATAGCACGTTATAGTGATGAAAAGTATGCTCTTTATGAGCTTGAGCAAAAAACACTTGATATTATAGAAGAGTTTGCTTTAATTAAATTAGCGGCATGGAATTATAATCGGCGTTTAATTAAAATTTTTAAAACAGTAGAACATAAGCCGGCCAGTCTGGTCTATTATGAGCATAAAAACCTGCGCCTTTCATCTACAGACATAGGGCACATGCTAACCGCTTGTACCTTGGTGGACGAAATGCATGCTAAAAAAATAGATAAGATAGGAACAGGTATTTTAAGTGCAATTGTTTTACATGGTGGCGCTTCTACTATGGCAGGTGAAGATGGTGGTAAATCTATCCTTGAAAATTTGATAGATATACCAGTGGATTCTAAAAATATGGGTCGGTTAGAAGAGTTGTCCATATTTAATAAAATGATGTGTTTTCCTGTAGTCTTAGATGATAAAACATATTCTCCGGCGGCTTTAAAAGAATTGGACAAGGATCATGTTATTATGTTCAAGGCCCGTTTAGATGCAAAATCGCTGGATTTAGCAGATGCTAGAGGGCGGGTAAGCCGTATTAATGAGACCTTGGAATATGTTTATCACAGGTTTACTATTTTGCGCCAAGAGCAAATAAAAGTAGTAGAACAACTTGAAGACGTTATAGAAGAAAAAACGGACTATCGAGAATTTACGCCTAAAGAAAAAAACTTATTTAGCTATGCATTGGCTTTGTTATGTGCATTACGTAAACTTGCTAAGACTGATATTATAAATTCCAATGGTAATATTAGCGTCTTAAATTATACACGTATTAGAGATGTTATGGCCCGTAGTCAGGATTTAATTCCGGAAGAAGAACTAAAAAAAGAAGAAGCCAAGATGAAAAAATACTAAAAAACATTGACATAGTCATTTTGTGATGCTACAATAACACTAATTTAATAAGCCTTATGAAACCTATGAGGTGGAGATAACGCCGAAAAATGCGCTTACAGAGAGTCTGGGATGCTGGGAACCAGATAGAGATGCAGTTCGACAAATGGACCACCGAGGGTGCAGTTAAATCAAGCTAGCTTGAGAGTACTCTGCAACGTAACATCTGCGTTATTGGTGAGGAATGTGTTGGCATTCTGCTAAAGATTACGGGAATTATTCCGTAAAACAAGGTGGTACCGCAGGTTTATACACCTGTCCTTGCAAAAGGACAGGTGTTTTGTTTTTTAAACCTTAGACGGCTACCTATTTTGTGAGCATATGCCAGTGGTTGCTTGCAAGATAGGTAACCGTCTATTTTATTATAAAAAGGAGAAAAGAAAAAATGCTTAATTTAACGTTAGAAGAGGTAAAAGAGTATAAAAAGGATTACACCGCAGTGCCAGTTTGCAAGGAATTACTTGCGGATATGATTACACCAATTGCCTTTTTACATGCAGTAAGAGAAAGCAGTAACAATTATTTCTTATTGGAAAGTTTAGAAGGTGGAGAAAAATGGGGCAGATATTCTTTTATAGGGTATGACCCGATAGTACGCATTAAGGCAAAGGACAATGTAGTAGAAGTAAAAAATATGGCTACAGTCAAATTGTTCGCTGAGGATCCAATAAAATGCATACGAGATATTTTAAAAGAATATAAGGTTCCTAAAATTAAGGGGATACCACCTTTGACAGGTGGTTTTGTAGGTTATTTCTCTTATGATTTTATTCAGTATTGTGAACCATCTTTGCATTTTGACCAAACAAAAGCTACCGAGTATCCTGATTTTGATTTAATGCTCTTTGATAAAGTTATTGCTTTTGATCATTTGCAACAAAAAATTTTTATTATTGTAAATGTAAAAACAGACGATGTTGCTGTGAACTATCATAAAGCTGAACGAGAGATAGAAGCCATTGAGCAGCTGTTAGAAAAACCTATTAATTTTCCTAAATATGTGTCGGCAAAATTAGGACCCATGACTAGTAATCAAACGAAGGAAGAATATGCAGCAAACTTAGCTAAAATTTCTAACTATATAAAAAAAGGAGATATTTTCCAAGCTGTTTATTCGCAGCAGTTTAGTGCTGATTATGACCAAAGCTTATTTAATTTTTATCGTTTATTAAGAACTTCAAATCCTTCACAATATATGGTTTTCATGAAAAATGACGATGTAGAAATAGCAGGAAGTTCGCCTGAGACTTTGGTAAAGTTGGTAGATAGAACGATAACCAGTATGCCCATTGCTGGCACGCGGCCCAGGGGTAAAACAGAAGAGGAAGATGCGGCACTGGAAACAGAATTACTTGCTGATGAAAAGGAAATTGCTGAACATAATATGTTGGTAGATTTGGGACGCAACGATGTAGGTCGTGTTAGTGAGTTTGGTAGTGTAAAAGTACCGGATTACAAAGTTATTAATAAATTTTCACAAGTTATGCATATTACTAGCAGAGTAACGGGCACTTTAAAGGCAGGGTTGGACAGTATTGATGTTCTTTGTTCTGTTTTTCCGGCGGGAACATTGTCAGGCGCTCCAAAAATTCGTGCTTGTGAAATTATCGATGAACTAGAACCCAATAGACGCGGTATTTATGGTGGTGGCATGGGGTATTTAGATTTTGCCGGTAATATGGATATTTGTATAACAATTAGAACAGCGGTGAAATATAAAGACCGGGTATATGTGCAAGCCGGTGGTGGCATTGTAGCTGATTCTGTTCCTGAAACAGAGTACCAAGAAACATTGAGTAAGGCTGGCGCAGTTTTCAAGGCGCTGGAAGAATCCACAAAGGAAAGGTAGGCAATAAAAATGATCTTAATTATCGATAATTATGACAGCTTTACGTACAATTTATATCAATACATTGGTTCACTTAATAAAGATGTAAGCGTCTATCGTAATGATAAAATTATGCTTAAAGAAATAAAAAAAATGCAACCAAGTCATATTGTGCTATCTCCTGGCCCAGGCTATCCTAAGGAGGCAGGAATTTGTGAGGCAGTAATAAAAGAATTTGCTGGCAAAATTCCTATCTTAGGTGTTTGTTTAGGTCACCAAGCGATTGGCGAAGTTTTTAACGCCAAAGTAGTTTTGGCAAAACATTTAGTACATGGTAAACAAAGTGATATACACATTGCCAATGGCAGTGAGATATTTTTGGGATTGGCACCAATTATTAAAGCAGCTCGTTATCATTCTCTTATTGTTGCTAAGGAGGATCTACCGGACGAACTTTTAGTCATAGCAGAATCGGCTGAAGGTGAGATTATGGGTCTTAAGCATAGAGACTACAATGTATTTGGTGTACAGTTTCATCCAGAGTCTATTATGACACCTGATGGCAATAAAATATTAGAAAACTTTTTGAGAATAGGAGTTGGGACAAAATGATACAAGATGCAATTTTAGAATTGGCAGATGGGAAGAATTTAAGTTTGGATATGACAAAAAACGCTATGAATTCTATTATGAGTGGGGAAGCTACCAACGCGCAGATTGCAAGTTTTATTACTGCAATGCGTATGAAGGGTGAGACGATTGAAGAAATCACCGCTTGTGCTATGGTTTTACGGGATAAATGTCTTACGTTTCATTCCAACCACGATGTTTTAGATATAGTTGGTACTGGTGGTGATTGCGCCAATACGTTCAATATTTCTACTACCAGTGCTTTTGTCATTGCTGCGGCAGGAATTCCTGTAGCAAAACATGGTAATCGTAGTGTTTCCAGTAAATGTGGGGCTGCAGATGTGTTGGAAGCTTTGGGCGTAAAAATTGATTTACCGGCTGATAAAAGTGAAACCGTATTAAAACAGATAGGAATTTGCTTTTTATTCGCGCCATTGTATCATGCTTCCATGCGTTTTGCAGGTCCTGTTCGTAAGGAATTGGGGATTAGAACTCTATTCAATATTATTGGGCCATTAGCTAATCCGGCTGGGGCTAATATGCAATTATTGGGCGTTTATGACGAAAATTTGGTGGAACCATTAGCAAGGGTTTTGGCGAATTTAGGGGTAAAACATGCCATGGTAGTACATGGACATGATGGTTTAGATGAAGCTTCCATGGTAACGTCCAGCACCATTTGCGAAATTTCTAATGGCAGGGTAAATAGTTTTTTCTTGGATCCTACACAGTTAGGTTTTGCTACTTGCAAATCGGAAGATTTGACGGGAGGAGACGCACTAGAGAATGCGCAAATAACACTGGATATTTTAACAGGAAAAGATAGAGGACCTAAGCGTAATGCTGTGCTTTTAAATGCTGCTTTGTGTATTTATATGGGACAGAGTAAAAACACTTTACGTGAATGTGTAAAGATGGCCGGTGAGCTTATTGATCAAGGGAAGGCTAAAGCAAAATTGGATGAATTTATAAGGTTAACCCAAAAATTTGGTCAAGTAGACATTAAGAAATAAGGGGTGCATGATGATTTTAGATATTCTTGCTGATTTTGCCCGGGTGCGGGTGGAGCAATTAAAACTAAATAAACCATTGGCAGAAATAAAAAAACTTGCTCTTGCTCTGCCGGTAGGAGATTTCATTTTTGAAAAAGCACTTAAATCTTCAGATATAAACATTATTGCTGAAATAAAAAAAGCATCACCGTCTAAGGGTATTATTTCTGCGACTTTCGCTCCAATTTCACAGGCGAAAGCTTATGAAATTGCAGGAGTTGCGGCAATTTCTGTTCTAACAGAACCAAAATATTTTTTGGGCAGTGATGAGTATTTAAAAGCGGTGAAAAGAGTGGTAAGTGTACCTGTGCTACGCAAAGATTTTACGGTAGATGCATATCAATTGTACGAAGCCAAAATTATGGGGGCGGACGCAGTGCTTTTAATTTGTGCATTGTTAGACCTTAAAACAATTAAAAATTACTTAGAAATCTGCGATGTACTGGGTATGTCGGCGTTGGTTGAAACCCATGATGCTAGAGAGATAAAAATGGCATTAGAGGCAGGTGCCCGTGTTATAGGCGTTAATAACCGTAATCTAGGAGATTTTACGGTGGATATTAACAATAGCGTAAGTTTGCGTAAACTAGTGCCAGCAGATAAAATTTTTGTCTCTGAAAGTGGCATGAAGACAAGAGCCGATATAGCAAGGTTAGAAAAAGCAGGCGTTAATGCCGTGCTCATAGGAGAAACCTTGATGCGCAGTAGTAATATAGAAAATTTAGTGGCTGAATTACGAGGTAATGGTTATGACGAAAATTAAAATTTGCGGTTTGCAACGCACACAAGATATTGAATACGCCAATGCTTTAAAGCCTGATTATATAGGGTTCGTTTTCGCCGATAGCAAAAGGCAAGTGGATGAGAATACGGCGGAAATGCTGAAAAAAAGGCTGGTTTCTCAGATTAAGGCAGTGGGCGTATTTGTTTATGAGGATGTCGACAAAGTAGCTGATATTGCTAACAAGGATATAATTGACTTGATACAATTACATGGTGACGAAACACCGGAATATTGTTCTAGACTCAGGGCTAAAACGGACAAACCAATTATTAAAGTCATACGTGTTAAGAATAGGAAAAGCATGGCTTATTTGGAGGATTTTAATTGCGATTATTTTTTACTGGATACCTTTAAAGTAGGTAAATTTGGTGGCGCAGGGCAAATTTTTGACTACAATTTTTTAACAGATATGGTGATACCCAAACCGTTTTTTATGGCAGGAGGACTTACTGCTGAGAATGTAGGCGAAGTATTAGAAACACTAGTTCCCTATGGGGTGGATGTTAGTAGCGGAGTAGAAAGTAATGGTTATAAAGATTTTGCCAAAATGGCTCAGTTTATGCAAACGGTGCAAGGGCCAAATGCTAAATAGTAAAGAGGGAAAGGATGAAAAAAATGACTAAAGGAAGATATGGAATACATGGTGGACAATATTTGCCGGAGACCTTGATGAATGCGGTTTTGGATTTAGAGAGGACGTATGAAAAATATAAAAATGACCCGGATTTTTTACAAGAACTGCAAACTCTCTATCATGATTATGCTAACAGGCCATCTTTGCTTTATTATGCGGAAAAAATAACTAAAGATTTAGGCGGCGCAAAGATTTATTTGAAACGTGAAGATTTAAATCACACGGGTTCTCATAAAATAAATAATGTTTTAGGACAATGTTTGCTAGCAAAAAAAATGGGCAAGACAAGAGTGATTGCAGAAACGGGCGCTGGGCAGCATGGGGTTGCTACGGCTACTATAGCGGCTCTTATGGGTATGGAGTGCGTTGTTTATATGGGCAAAGAAGATACAGAGCGCCAAGCTCTAAATGTGTTTAGAATGGAGCTATTAGGGGCTAAAGTAGTTCCTGTTACATCTGGGACTATGACTTTGAAAGATGCAGTTAACGAAGCTTTAAGGGTATGGACTGCACGTGTATTAGACACTTTCTATGTAATGGGTTCGGTTATGGGCCCGCATCCTTATCCTGAAATGGTCCGGGATTTTCAAAAGGTTATAGGCAAGGAAGTAAAGGCGCAGATTCTGGAAAAAGAAGGAAAACTGCCGGATGTTGTTATGGCTTGTGTGGGTGGTGGTAGTAATGCTATGGGACTATTTTATGATTTCATTCCAGATAAAAATGTAAGACTCGTGGGTGTAGAAGCAGCGGGACGCGGAGTTAATACGGCCGAGACAGCGGCTACAATTGCTAGAGGTAGTGAAGGAATTTTTCATGGTATGAAATCGTATTTTTTACAAAATTCAGATGGACAAATCGCACCGGTATATTCGATTTCAGCTGGATTAGATTATCCGGGTATTGGACCTGAACACGCTTATTTACATGATATTGGCAGGGCTGAATATGTGCCGGCAACGGATGTCGAAGCGGTAGAGGCTTTTGATTATTTGTCAAAAATGGAAGGAATTATTCCTGCCATTGAAAGTGCCCATGCTTTAGCATACGCTATGAAGTTAGCACCAACAATGGCTAAGGATAAAATAATTGTAGTAAATCTTTCAGGACGTGGGGATAAAGATGTGGCGGCTATTGCCAGATATAAGGGGGTAGATTTACATGAATAAAATTGCAGAAGTTTTTGCTAAAGGAAAAAAGGTTTTTATTCCTTTTATTACTGCGGGAGATCCCAGTTTGGAGAAAACGGAAGAAATGATTTATGCCATGGAAAAAGCAGGGGCTGGTATTATAGAAATCGGGATACCATTTTCTGATCCGGTAGCAGAAGGACCTGTTATACAAGCAGCTGATTTCAGAGCATTGCAGGCAGGGTGTACAACTGATAAAATTTTTGCAATGCTAAAACGTGTAAGGAAAAATACACAAGTACCTTTGGTTTTCTTAACCTATATTAACCCGATTTTTACTTATGGCTGCACCAAATTTTTTAATAACTGTCAGGAGTGTCAAATAAGCGGGGTGATTATTCCGGATGTCCCATTTGAAGAAAAAGAAGAAGTTCTAAAATATTGCTGGCAATATGGTGTGGATTTAATTTCGCTTATTGCCCCCACTTCTGAGCAACGTATTAAAATGATTGCTAAAGAAGCTATGGGCTATATTTATGTAGTATCATCACTTGGTGTCACCGGTGTACGAACTACTATTACTACGGACATTGGTGCTATTGTGGAGCAAATACGCCAAGTTACCAAGGTGCCTATAGCGGTTGGGTTTGGTATTTCCACAACGGAACAAGCTATTAAAATGTCAAGGTTAAGTGATGGTGTCATTGTTGGTAGTGCTATTGTTAAAATTGTAGCAGAAAATGATGAAAACTGTGTAGAAGCAGTCGCAGATTATGTCAAAACTATGGTAACGGCAGTGGCCTCTTGCCGCTAAAAAAGTAAAAATAAAAGAACTGTTGCCGCTGGGAAATAGCGATGCAACAGTTCTTTTTACTGCTATATATTAAATGTCAAATTGAAAAAAACAACTGACATAATTGTCTTAGCAGAAAGTTTAGTGCTTCTTTGAGAAAGCTTGTTTACAACCTTTACTTATTAGTTAATTCAACTTATAATTGAATTATAATAATTAATATTGACAAAAGTAAGGAGAAAATGAGAACTATATATGTTTTTTGTTAACGTATAAACTGCTTCTTACTAAAAAGGCAAGGAATAAAACACTATTTTGGAGGAGAAAAATGTCTATTGAAAAAGTTAGAAAGTATTTTGCGAGATTAGGTATTGAAGATCGTATTATTGAATTTTCCACATCAAGTGCAACAGTTGCCTTAGCGGCAGTGGCAGCGGGATGTGAAGAAGCAAGGATTTGCAAAACATTATCTTTTATGGGTAAGGAAGGACCATTATTGATTTTAGCGGCCGGTGACGTAAAAATTGATAACCATAAATATAAGGAAGAATTTGGTGTAAAAGCAAAAATGTTGACGGCTGAACAGGCAGAAACATTAATTGGACACGCTGTTGGCGGTATTTGTCCTTTTGGCATAAATGACGGAGTCACCGTTTATTTAGATGCATCAATGAAAAGGTTCGTAACGATGTTTCCTGCGTGTGGCAGTAGTAATAGTGCTATTGAATTAACTATAGAGGAACTGGAAAAGTATTCAGGGTTTAGGTCGTGGGTTAACGTGTGTAAAGGTTATCAATAGAATACGGTAAGTAGGGAGTTGTCAACATGGAGGGTTCTTCTAATAGGATTGTTTGCCAGAAAATTAAAAATATGCTGGGTAAGCGTAAAGCAATTTTAGACAAAAATGAACGTTTATGGGAAGCCGGAGTTCTGGTGCCTTTGGTAGAATATAGAGGTGAAATTGGAGTTTTATTTGAAGTGCGTTCTAAAAAACTTAGTTGGCAACCAGGGGATGTATGTTTTCCGGGTGGCAAAAAAGAAAAAAAAGATAAAACATTGCAAGATACGGCTGTAAGAGAAACATGTGAGGAATTGGGGCTTGAGTCAGTAGATATAGAAATCTACGGTGAACTAGATTATTTAGTTACGCAAATGGGACCAATATTGCATCCTTTTTTAGGTTTTATTCATGACCCAAAACAAGTTAAACCAAGTATGGATGAGGTCGCAGAAGTATTCATTGTACCGCTTTCTGCCTTACTTACTCAAACGCCTAGAAAAGTTCACATGGAAATGGCTAATCGTGCACCTAAAGACTTCCCCTACGATTTATTGCCGGAATATCCTAAGGTCTGGAATAAACGCAGAGGGTATGATGTTTATTTTTATTCTTACAAAAATCATGTTATTTGGGGTATGACGGCTATGGTTCTTTATGGTTTTTTGGAGCGGCTGCGTGCTGAGGAAAGCTAGAACCAAATAAGGAAAATAAAGCCCAGAACATTTGTGTTCTGGGCTTTTAGTATGTAAAGTTATTTAGCACATTCTCTTAGTGCATCTGCCATGCGTTTAATACCTTCGAGGATTTTATCTTCCGGCATATTGGAAAAATTAATGCGCATATTGCGATCAGTTTTTTCGTTAGGATAGAAAGCGTCTCCGGTTACACCGGCAACTTTCTTTTCAATACATTTTTGGAAAACTTTTGCAGCACTCGTTCCCTCAGGGAAGGTCAGCCACAAAAACAGTCCGCCTTCAGGATGGGTCCAAGTAGTACCATCTGTAAAATTGTCTTCCATAGCTTTTATAATACAATCGCGACGTTTTTTGTACAAAGCCTTAATTTCTTCTACATGAGCATCCAAATCGTAGTTTTCTATGTAGGAGTCCGCAATGCCTTGATCAAAGTTGGAGGTATGCAAGTCAGCGCTTTGTTTAATTTTAATAAATTCAGACAAAAGTTTGGGATTAGCTGCAACCCAGCCAAGACGTAACCCTGGACAGAAAATTTTTGAAAAAGTGCCTAAAAACATTACTAAGTTTTTAGTATCCATGGATTTTAGTGAAGGTTGGATAGTTCCCTCATAGCGTAACTCTCCATAAGGATTATCTTCCAAAACAGGCAGATTGTGTTTATTAATAACTTCCATAAATTTTTTGCGTCGTTCCGGTGACCAAGTACGACCGGTTGGATTTTGAAAATCAGGAATTACATAGATGAATTTGCATTTAGGTGTCGTGCTAAGAATTTTATCCAATTCTTCAGGAATTAGACCGTTTTCGTCCGTAGGAACTTCCTTAAATACGGGCTCATACGCATTAAAAGCATTCAGTGCGCCTAAATAGGAAGGGCTTTCACATAAAACCACGTCGCCTGGATTCAAAAATAGTTTACCGGCAAAATCTAAACATTGCTGAGAACCGGTAGTGATTAAAATCTCATCAGCGTTAACAATAGTGCTATATTTAGCCTTCATGCGGTCGGCAATTTTTTGACG
>JAQVYX010000028.1 GCA_029004715.1 Acidaminococcaceae bacterium
AATTTAACTCCACAGTTCCTGTTTCAAAATCCTCAATAACATTGTAGCGCACTTGCGCTGTCAGGGCCAACGAACATAGAAAAACCAACAAAATCAGCAAAAATCGATAGTGACGCATAAATCCTCACAGTAGTATTAGATATAGGATTTGTTAACTTGGAATCTGCGTAAGTAACACCACCGCTTGTCCAGGTTCCTTTTTGTGCGTTGTAGGTTTTCAACTAACGTATTCCCCCTCCTTGTAAGCTAAAGTATCTTATTTAATTTAAGTTTAGCTTCGAGAGAATCATACTTATCTGTTAAGGATTTTATTACTTTGTCCTTCTCAGCTAAAACTTTCTTTAAGTTTGGTATTGCTTGGCTTTCTGGTTCCACATCTTTGTTAATGTGATTTAGCGCTTCTGTATTACTTACATACTTAATGCCTTTTGTTTTTTGTATGGTTGCATCATCGTTAGTTGGTGTGTGTTCTGTATATTTTACTCCACTCTGTGTTAACCTTTTACGTATTGCACGCACCTCGTCTACACTATAACACACAATGGTCATGCCATCAATTTCTGTTGATTGCGGTATGTTTTTGGGTACGCCCGCACACCCAAAAAGTAACACTGGAAACACCGCAACACCATCCACAATACGCATCTGCATACAATCACCTACAATCTATTTCCTGCTGCTGTTATAGTACCTGTACCTGCGTCTGATATAGAACCTGTTTCACCAGAAGTATATAAGTCGTTATTAGTAATGTAATTTCCTGTACTGCCAGCGCTTATAACTACACCATATAAACCAGACCATAATGACGCCGACAATTCAGTAAGCATAGTCCAATATGTTGTATACTCATCCAGTGTTGGCAACCATGCATTAGTGTAGCGCTCTAGTATATCCTCTGCTGTACGTACACTATTAGATATACGGAAACCAGTTATAATACTGTTTGCACTAGTGGAACCAACATAGTCAGAACCAACCATCATAGTTGCTGGTAAAGCAGCAGCTGGTTCCGTATACGCTGTATCCACTCCAACTTGTACGCCATCACAATATAATCTTAATCTAGAGCCGTTGCCTGTACATGTTATGTGGTGTACTTCACCATCACCATAAGCCAAGTTCAAACTTTTACTTATATAATAGTTGGTACCAGCGTTACGTACTCTTAAAACAAGTCCACCTGTAGATGTAATATAACAAGCATAATGGTTACTGGCGTCAATGTATATGTACCAGACATATCCACTGTGTGCTTGCCTGTGTTGTATTTCTAAAACAGTATCTATTGACCACGAACCTTTAGTAAACCCTGTGGTTGGCAATTCAAGTTCTTCATTATTACGTGCAGTACCACCTATTTGCCATGATGTAGCCATCGTTTTCTGTTCAAGTTGTAGTCCATCAATATAAAATGTTGAACAATCACTAAACATATCGTAATAATAAAAACTTACTCTGACAGACATATACGCTGTTGTTGTTTGTGTCGTTACACTCAGCTCATG
Organism: Acidaminococcaceae bacterium; assembly: GCA_029004715.1. Taxonomy (GTDB): domain Bacteria; phylum Bacillota; class Negativicutes; order Acidaminococcales; family Acidaminococcaceae; genus JAAYAE01. Next base: position 1,509 of record JAQVYX010000028.1, read on the forward strand.
CCTACTAAAATCAGCTGAAGTAGTAACAAGAAAAGGTGATAGTGTGTCGGCTATAGCTACACCAGCGCTATTGTATTCTACAATGCGCAGTTTTGCATCATCAGTAGTTCCTTCAGATGACTTTATATACACTGAAAAAACATAAGCTGTGCCCCCACTAACTGCTATACCACCAGCACCTGCTGGTGTGCCCATGCACACATCATCACCAACACTCATTTCTGTATTCATATCTACTTTGGCACAAGCGTTCCCAGACCATTTTTGCACAGTGTTTCTTGTCAGTGTTCCTTTTGCTGCTTCATCGCCAAGCATACTAAGACCAGTTAAGTCAGTCTCCACACTTGATTGATTGGCTGTCAGCAGGTTAGTTGTACCTTCTTCTATTAATATGCCGTTACCATAGTCTCCAACAGCGCTGTATCTCTCAGCGCCAGATATGCTTTGTACTCCGTTAAAATCGTATGCTATAGTAGCACGCGTAAACACTGGTATAGTAACACGAGTGCTTTTCCTACAAGTGTTATTCTGTATCATGTTGTAGTCGCCCTGGTCCACATATATTTGTGAGCCGTTATTGTCTGTCTGGTTACTGTCCGATACAGTATTACCAACTATAAGATTGCTGTCTCCTTGGTCCACTAATATTCCATGCCTACCGCTTCTAATTACTGTGTTACCAGTAATAGTATTACTATTGCCACATACATTTATACCATTACCATATATAACATTAGACAGCATAGAACCACAAGAGTAAATGGTGTTGCCAGATATTACTGTACCAGTGTTTGGCGATAAGCTAACACTATAAATACCGCTTTCGTTACAGTACTGTATAGTGTTATTAACAAACCTGCATGAAGTGCTATTGTTGTACATTATGCCATGCGCACATCTGCTTATACTATTATTTGAAATTTGTATGTTCGTGCAATCATCTAATAGAACGCCATAGCCAGTAAATCCAATCATACTAGTGTCCATGATATAACTATTACTGACCTTATCTAGCCATACAGCTCTGTCTATAGTTGAATCATCAACAGGGACACCATTTATAGTTCCACCAGAAATAATAATGTTAGCGTTACCATTGTCGTGGTCATCATTTGTAAAAACAGCAAAGTCTAATAACCTTATAGGGTCTGCTAAAACTAATTTTGTAGACGCGTTCATACGAATAGTATTATTTGATTTAAGATGAATTGTATTTAAAATGTTGTAAGTGCCATCAAGTATATACACGGTGCCGCCAGTACTAGGTAATTCCGACACCGCTTGGAATATAGCTGAATCACCGCCTATATGTGTAGCTTGTGAAATATCTTTTGTAGTGTAAAAGTCAGCCACAACAAAAGTACCATCTTCACGAGTGTAATACGACCGTGTGGTAGCTCTTAATGTATCAAGGAAATCCATTTTCAATAATGTATAGTCGTCGACTTCAAGTGACAAACCATTTGTATAGCCATCGTGATGTTCTTTTAGCGACCTCGCACAGCGTGATATGCGTAAATTAGAGTACACGCCAGCTGCACCAGTAGAGAGATTACTTCCACCAAAAGTACCATACGGACCGCTTATAATAATTTCGGTTGGTGTATAAGACGCTGTTAATTTAGTGTACGTAGTGCTGCCAATACTAACACCATTCACAAATCCTTCTATTTTCTCCACGCCTACAGACATACATATGTTGTACGAATTTCCTAAAGCTAATGGTGCTGCCATACTACTGGTAAAACTATATGTGGTTGGGCTGTTGTACAGCCCCATAGTAATCTGCCCAGTAACTGTCCTTTTTATAAAGTAAAGTCTATCTCTATCTTTTTTTATAACACACATATACGCACTAGGATTTGTGGAGTACCCTTGGTTTATAGGCGTGTAAGTAAACTCTATTGAAAAATCAGTATCCTTAAAGTCAATATATTCTGTAGGTATAGACATTATTGGGTTGTTGTATACGTAAGACACTGGAGTGTACCCAGAAATAAAATCACCATCGTAAGAATCTCGGATGTCAAACACAGCACCATCCCAATATAATGCTTCGTCGTTTTGAGCATCTATTAAATAAAGTTTAACGTAAGCTTTAGAAGCTAATGCTGGGGCTACAGCCACCATGCCATAGCGTTTCCACACAAGACTAGCTGTGTGAGTAGTGTACGATGTGCTTATTTCAACATCACTGGCGTTAAGCCATTTTATGTCAATACGTATAGTACGCCCATTGGCTATACCAGATGCTCCAACATCTATCTTAGACTGCACACTAAACATATAGTAATTACCAGGAACTATACCTGTTTTTGGCGTTGGATATGTTGATATACTCATAAGCTGTGTACCAGCGTATGTGCTTATTATCCTAGCACAAGCATCATTAGACCAGCTATCATCTGTAGTCCTCTCAAATGTATGCGCAGTCTCATTGCTTATACCCCACAAACCAGTAAGGTCTGTTTCCACATCAGCTTGATTAGCTGTTAAGCTGTTTTCAAAATTTCCTTCCTCAGCCCATACACCTTTAACCACAGCGTAAACTTTTAAATCATTGTATATACTAGCTACGGAAGAATTACTACATATGCCTGTGCTGCCGCTAATTAAATCGCTATCAATAACACTACACAAAGACACACCATCAAACTCTACTTCTATTGTGGTGCCTTGTACTGTAAGCGATATTACTTTAGCTGTATCACGCGCCCATGTTACGTTAAATGGACCAGCCAATGAAGTGGCTATACCAGCTACTACTTTCCACAGTTGCACACCAGGGGAAGCAGATGAATCATCTCCGAATGTTAATTTATATGAGTGGGTTTCTCCTACTGCCCGCGCAACAATACTGCCAACTTCAGCTTGTGTACAAGTTGTCACCACGCAGCAATCTTTTATATCCATACCAGAACGAAGCATATAACTATCTACTGTGCTTGTTACTGTTAAAATACCAGAACCCATTACCCAAGAGCTGTTGGACACTGGGGTAATAGTGTAGGCAGATATTTTATTAACATCAAACAAATCGTTGTATATTGGGTGTGCAAGTTTTACATATTCGTATCTTGGCAAGTGGCTGCGTATTAATGTGCCATCTTGTTTATACACAGTTTTTAAATTTTTGCCATCAGTGTAGTACTGCATGAACTGTGTACCAAGACGCTCTTTTGCTATATCATTAGTAAGCATGTCTAGCGCAGATGTAGCGTAAGTGTTCATGTACAGCTCTAAACCAGCTACATGCGATTCTATTTCTTTAAAATTACGTTGTAATGCTGGCATTAACATGTCATCTTTGTATGAGTCTGGCATCATAAAAGGAAGTTTTAGAATGTCCACTAATTGTCACCCCATTCTAACTTTAGGAAAACAAGGTATTGTGACACCACGCACTTCAAACCCTGTCGCGGTGCTGGCTGTTATTTTAGGTGTCATATAATACCCATAACTTCCTGCTGGAAAACGGAAGTTACGTACCAAGTCTGTACTGGTAGATTCTTTAGTAAGAGCAGTGTACACTGTGTTATAATCCAAGGACACTTCTAACGACACATCACCAGCTGTCGGGCTGTCCACCAAAAATGCTTTTATAAACTTTTTCTTTCTATCTGGTAAACCAAGGTCAGTCGGTTTACACTTCCAGTAAGCAGTTATTACACCAGCATTATCAGCGTTGCCGTAATCAAGCTGTTCGATATTATTAGCGTTAGAACTCCCCCCAAAGAAAAGTAATTGCGTACCATCATTGTACTCAGTAAAACACCCTACTCTTACAGTATCCCACTTCCAGAATGTTCCCCCAGACACTCCTTCATCTGGTGGATTGTACACAATTATATTACTGTTTGTGGTTGCTGTGCTTAAAGGCAACGCCACCCACACTCTGTTGTCACGAATACCTATGGCTGCTTTGTCTATATATTGTTGGTTAACGGTGGACCAAAGTACAGGTATTCTGTCTCTGCTTAAATTAACAATACGCATACCATTCCACACGCATAAGCCGCTAGTAGAAACAAAAAACAAATAAGGTCCTATAGCGCCTACAGCATTTTGCCCAACACAGCCAATACCAGTGTCCACTTCTTCCATCTTAAAATCATCAAGACTTGTACCGCGTAGTACGTGTGTGGAGTATTTCTTAAATATAATAAGCTCACCCAAGTGTTTGTGTATAGCTGTGATTACATCACCATCACCAGGTTTTATATCCCAGTAATTTACAGCGGGCCAAGTCTCTGGCTCAAAGCTGTCTGCCCACTGTAACTGTGACGGGTACGCCAAAGGTACACAGAACAGCTTTTCTTTGTGCATTGTAAAAAACTGCGCCGTTGTAGGAGCGTTAGCTAACGCAGACACAGTAGTGCCATCCCATTTCCAAGGTGCGTCCACACCATTGCATGAAACTAAATAGTTAATAGTTGTTTCAAAAAAGTTTGTGGCTGATGCAGTTAGCCCTGTTTTTATAGAAGTAAATACGCCAGCACCAGCGTGATACGAAGCAATACCATTAGCTACAACCATAAGTTTCCTGTTTGCGCCGTAATAGTATGCGTACACAGCACGCGGTACACCGCCCAATGTGGAAGCGTTATATGTGTCAAAACCTGGGCGGTTCTTTAAACTGCCCATCTTGGTAGCTATTACATTAAGGCAGTCTGGTGAAGCGTTATCTGGCAGTACATAATCCTCTAACCTATCCACAAGCCCTTCGGAGAAATCACGTATTAGCCACTGTGGTCCATTATCACCCAAGTAAGTTTCTGTAGAATACGTTTGTTCTACTTGTCTTGCTGATTGTTCTGCGTTAGACTGTACCATATTCCACGCCCCCTACTTCTTAGTGGACACCCCAAAGGCTCCCATCAAACGTGCCTGCTTAATGTATGCCCTATTCTCAGGCTCCATAGCCCAGATTCTATCCATAACAAAATTCTGTTTAGCTATTAGATAATCATTGATAAAGTTATTTTTAAAGGAGAAAGCTGCTTCTCTTTCCTGTATCTTGGCACAACAGAAAGTTACTATTAACGAATGGTACTCGGCAGGTATGTCTGGTGTCATGGTTATAACAGTCATGGTAGTTGGCTTTCTGTAGTAATCCACACGTGCCGTACCTGCTGTACTGCCAAGATGTTGCAGATGTATAGCAGTGGTACTCAAGCGCCATCCATGCTGGAATGTGTCAGCAAATGCTAGTCTGCGCAGACGCACCTCAGCCAAAGCAGTCGGCGCTGTGGCGGTAAACCAAACGTCCCTAAACTCGTGCGCCTTGGCTAAGTCTGCGTCAGATGAAATAGTAATTGAAGCTGCTTCACTAACAATAGTTAACGCCACAGCGGATTTAGTGTAAAGTATCCTAGCCTGTTGCCCTAAGTCTTCTAGCGCTTGGTTAATGAAATCTAAAATTACAGTGTTGGTGTATGTGGTAACGCTTTGTTCTGTTTGTTCGCGTACTTCATTAGCAATTTCTTCACCAGTCATAACTACCACTCCCAACTTCTATTAAACTGCACTGGGTTAGAACGGCTTTCTATTACACGCATAATGTTCTTTTTAAATACTTGATTCCAAAACATAATTAAGTCTTGGTACTCTTGGTAGTTAAATCTTTTCATGTACTGCGCCCTGCAATAGTACATTATAAGTCCTTCGTGAAACTCTGTCGGTATATCATACGGTACATCATCATCGTCAACCAAAGCTGGAGGATACGCTTTGTACCATAAGTGGAATCTATAATCATCAACATCAAATGTGGAAGTATTTTCTTCATCAACAGTAGCAGCTATTCCAGTATCATCAAATGTAACAGCACCAGTATCAGTACCAATATAACCTAAACTACTTGGTGTGCCACCAGATGTAAGCCTGTATATTTTGTAATCTGTAGCGTCAGTAACAGCAGTCCAACTAATTTGGTTATGATTAATTGCGCTTAATGTAGCGTTGCCGTTTGTAATTTTTACTTCAGCACACAGTAAAGAATAACCTTCTGCTGTAACAGTTACCACAGCGTAACCATAAGATGTAGCACCTGTTGTACCGTTGGCAGCTACAGTCAAACCAGTAACAAACGGCACAGGAGTATCATAAAGAGTAATCTCTTTGCTATTGTTGTACATATATTGCGTGGTACTATCTGAACCTATGTTTAAAAGTGTGGGGTTGTTTTCTGGTGTAAGTTCCGTTGTTCCAAACTTAACACTAAGTATTTCTCTAACGTCTGTGGGCAGAGTAACCACACCAGTACTGGCATAGTATAACGCAGTATCGTGTTTTATTATTTGTATGCAGTCAACTAGGTCACGTATTGCTTCATTTATTAAACGTGTATCATTACCGCCATGTAGAAAAGCAAGTTCATCAATGTTACTGCCGTTATCCAGTTCCCACCAAAGTCTTGCGCGGAGTTCTCCTAAATTCACAGTATCACCTACTTCAACTTTTTAAGTACATACTTACTTTTCCACTGTTTAAGCTTATTTACCTTTGGCATCTTAGACACAGGTGGTGTTGATGTTTTATACTTAGGTAGTTTTTTAGATGTCTTTTTTACTGACACTTTAATGCTTGCCATCAGTGTTTCCCCCATAATTTAAAAGTAAAGGGGGCGCGAACGCCCCCTTCAGTGTGTTAGGACTGTGCTCCAAAGTTAGTTGCTGGATAAGCGAGTGTACCATTGCCAGAAGTAAACTGGTTATCTGAGCCAAGTACAGCGCTGTAATCCATAGTGGTTGCGCCAGAGTTAGCTGCTGTGCAGCCGCGGTTTCCTACAACAGCAAACTTGTCAGAATTTTCGTCAATGCAAAGCGTCACCGCTTTGATTATGTTATTGGCAATTATACCAATAGCATCAGCACAAGTTGCGCTACTATCCACAGCAATACCTATCGCGCCAGACTCAATGATGTTGTCTTTAATAAGTAATGCGCGGCTTGCGCCAGCACCAATGTTGATGGTTGCCGTAGAAAACTTACCAAAGAAACGGCAGTCTTGGATTGTAAGTTGTTCTACAGCGGTAGCACTAATAGCTATAGTTGCAGCTATAGAAGAACGACCATCAAAATGACAGCCAATAAAAGCAAGGCCACTTGTCGTGGTCGGCACAGTAAAGATTGCGCCGCCAGCAGCAGGAGAAAGAAAGCCCATATTAATAAACCTACAACCCATGTAAGCGCCAGCACCAATGACATGGTTTCCTATCATCATCGGAGTTGGTCTGTGGTCGTATGAACCCACACCAATAACGTCGCATTTGTTTGGCAGAGTAATCAGTGTTTCTGCCACAGCTTCTTTGTTGTCACCTTTGTAGTAAATAATATTCCTTGCAGCCCAACCCCTGCCAGTACCTTTGGGGCTTGCCACGATTGTAGCATTACTAGCTGTTATAGCTGATGCTAAGGTCTTAAAAGCTTTAGTCCAAGAAAGCCCGTCATTTGTTGCTGCTCCAGTGTTAACATCAACATAGTAAACCATACCATCGTAATCAGGTACATTGATGGGAACCTCTGACCCTTTAGTACCAGTAAAGAAACCATTGCCTGCGCATACCTTATCAAAATGTGTGTATCCCATTGTGTTATCCTCCTTCAGTTAGCAGGGGGCGTGGCGTTCCACACCCCCCACAGATATAATCTGTACTAACTATGGCTTATCATACAATTAGTTAATCTAGGTAACTGCGTGGCCATATAGGAACCACCATCCGTGGAATCCATAAGAGTAACGACAAACGTATTTCCACTTCAGCATCTCTGTGTCGAAGTCTTCATCACGCTCAGGTACAGGCTTCCTACGCTCAAACCACTTCATCAAAAGTTTCATTTGTGCGGAGTCTGCCAGGAACCAGTTGTTGCTGTCAGTCAGCAAAGGCAAGGTTACAATTTTGTATGAACCTTTCTGTACGTTGGTTGCTCTGTCAGCAGTGTCTGGACGGTCAGTAGAAAGAATTATTTCTTTCGCGGTCATTTCCAGTGCGGGCGGAACAATCAGTGTGTCAGGAGTTACAAGCAGTTTCTTGCCCCTGTCATCCACAAAGTTCATCATTGCAATACGTGTAGCTTCAAGTGAATCCACAGAAAGCGCTGATGTGCCAGCGTTACTCTGTGTGGTAGCGTTACTTGGAGAATACGGGTGAGCTGCGGAGCAAAGAGCCACAGCATCAGGACCTGCATACGCACCAGCGGTAAAAGCGTTATTGAACACACTGTGTCCATGAATCTGGCGACTACGGTGCACAGACAGAGTTACACGTTGTACGCGGTCACGTACTTCGTTGTGCTGTGCGTCATCCCATAGGTCGCGGTCAATCTTCAGACCAATGCTGTACTTCTCGTGGGTGTAAGTCTTGTCCCACAGAGGGTCAACATCGTCATAGTAAACCTGGCCATTCCAAGGCTGCATAAGACCAGTAGCCCCAATACCAGTTACCTTTTCAGCGGAAAGTTCCGAATTGCTCACACCGAACACTCTTGGAATGATGTCGTCACCTTTTTCAATGACTTGCTCGTACACGCCAAAAATGTAAGGGTCGAGCATAGATGCAAAGCGTTCTCTTAACATTGCCATAATATGCTCCTCCTAATCTAATCTAATTTAATTAAATGCGCGTAGTTTGCACATCACTCTTACAGTAAGTGCGGTGGTGTCCTTGGACAATACTGCAAACGCGCCACCAGTAATATCAGCTGCGTCAATACCAGTAGCTGTACCATCAAGATCAGCGCCTACAACGCCAACAATGAAACCAGCATCTGCCGTGCCACTGTATGGAGCTTCCCAAATTTGCCCAGGCTCCATAATGATAACTTTACAAACCTGGTCAGTACCAGCAGTAACAGCTTGCTGTGCAATGCAAGCAATATCAGTAGCGTCAGTAGCTTTGGTAAGTCTACCAGAGCTAAAAATCAACGCTTCGCCATAGACAATGGCTTCTGAATCAGTTACGTAGAATTCTTCAATAACAGGTTCGTGACGGGAAATCAGCTTGAAAGCCATTCCTTATTCCTCCTTCATCTTTTGTAGCATGGCACGATACCTAATGTATTCTTTAGGTTTCATGCCATAGTTTGACGCAAACTTACGCTCCTCATCGGTTAGCGTGTTTGTATCTGTCTTACTGCCACCAGAAAAGTCTGGTCCTTCAGTACGCATAAACTGCCTTGACTGGTAATCGCGTGTTGCGCCTTCCGCTGCTTTACGTGCGGCTTCCTGCATACGCTCGGTGCCTGTACCAATAGCGTACGCTTCAGCCAAAGTCAAACCCCCACGTTTGCGTCTGTCTAGTACTTCCTGTGGAATATCTTTGTAATTTACACCAGGGTATTTGTTTACAAACTCAAGCGCTTCACGCTCCATTTGCCGTGACTGCATTTCCCCTACACGCCACTGGTCTATTTCCACAAGTTTCTTTACCACAGGGTTAGCGTCAAGCTGTGCCTGTACTTCGGGGTCAACACGCGGTGCAGTCATACGCTGCTTTTCTTCAGTCCCAAATTTAAGCGCTTCGTCAATGTCTACACCGTAGACTTCTTTAAACCTTTTTTGCGCTTCAATCGCTGGTCCAGTTTTCTTACGTTCTTGTGCGAGACGCTTCTTGACCAATTCGCGCACCCTAGCCTTGGGTACAACTTCGTCTAAATCCGCATCTTGTTCGTCGTCATCCAAGTCTAGGTCAAATAGGTCTTCGCTTTCTAGGTCATCATCGCGTTCGTCAAAGTCAGCCATTAGTAAAACCCTCCCGTTTTTACCGCCCGTCGGCGTATTTTTCCGAGGTGTACCAAGCCCACCAAGTCGGCTATACATAGCTGATTATGTGCGCTATGCCACATACTTTTAAAGCGTGGTTGACTGGTGTATAGTCACCTCCCCAATAGTGACTACTTCCTCTACCCCTGCGCTGTCAGTCACTCTTGCTTCATGATGGTAAACACCAGGGTCCATAGTATGAGTGTCAGTATGAGCAAGGACTATAACAAAAACACCGCTGGTAGCTGGGGTACTTACAGTAATCCCACTGCCAACGGATTTTGTTATTGATGGCGCAAGAGCTGCGACAGATGTAGACATCTCCCACACTATTGCCGATGCTGCTGTTAGGTCTTTAGCCGTACCGTCTTGTTTTAAGACAGTTACAGTAATTGTTTTTACTTCTCCCTGCCACAATTCAAAGTTCTGCTTTGTGCTAGCCATTAAAATCACCCTTTAAGGTTATTTCACCTATGAATAAACCGTGCATTGGTTCTATATCTCTGAAGTCGCCTTCTATTGTTATTGCACTTACAAACTCACCACATAAGTTTTTAGTTCCTATAACGAAAACCATGCCTGTGGCGTACACCGTTCCATACACAGTAACAAGTGCAGATGTAACAGTTTTAGTTATGGCTTTAGTTATAGTTGGTTGTGTATCTACAATAGATTGTACTACTTTTACTATGTTTCGTGCAATAGTTACTGTAACTTCTGCACTTACATTAACAACTTTGTTTACTTGTTTTACAAACGACACTGCCACAAGCACAGTAGAAGTTAGAGGTTGTGTCCAGTGTGCTCCACCTGTTGATGGTGTTGTAGCAAGATTACCAACAACACTTGCTATGTGTGACACAATCTTTTTGACTTTACGTACTATACCACCATAGCTTGTTGTTGTCGTACCGCCAGCCGTTACTTCAGCTATACTTGGAGCGTCCATTCCTGCCAGCCACTCCCACGCATTTGGTGTAATCGCCCCACCAAGACTATTGCCCTCACCAGCAGGGATTACTGTTATTTTTATAGGGTACACTTTGGATAAAGCTGACATAATAAAAGAAAAACCTTTAAACAACCTTGAAGCCACAAGTACTGTAGCAATTAATTCCTGTGGTGTAGCGCCAGCAGATGTATATGGAACAGCTATTGTATTGGAGTAAGCAGTAAATCCACCATCAAAGTATCGTATTCTGTAATAGTATATGTTACCTTGCACTAAACTATGTGAATCAGCATAGGGTGATGTAACACTGGTGCCCAGTACTTCCCACGTACCACCAGAACCAGTCTTACGTTCTATATACCATACCCCCACTGGGTATGATGTATAACCATATGCAGAAACTAAAGCGCTGACAATGCGCTTAACAGCACGAATAATATAAACAGCAGTAGTAACATTAGCCGTTACTTTTTTCTTACAACTCCTAGCAAAAGAAACAGTGGCTTCCACATTAGCTGTAAGTGCTTGCGCCTTTTCGTGTGAAACAACATTCTTGAGACCAACCATATAACCAATAATATCAACCAAGGCGCTTACTGTTTTTAATATCCCACGCTTAAATATGGGAATAACGTCCACATAAGCAGAGATTTCCTTGAATTTCTCCTGCGCAAGTAGTATTTCGTGTGGGGCAACTGTTCCACTAGCATTAGCAGAAGTGCCCATTGCTTTTGTTATGCCCCGTTTAAACATAACAGCAGCGTTTGTAATAGAAGAAACAATACTTTTTGCTTTACGCACAAAACTGCTTGTTACATCAACATTAGCATCAACGCCCTGCTGATACTCAAGGTTGTACGTAACTGTTACTTCATTTGAATAGCCACTATACGTTGCAGTAATCGCGTTATAGTAACGTACACGGTAATAGTAAGTATTACCTGTTGCAAGCTCATAACTATCAGCGTATGGACTGGCTGTATCCACAGCTATTTCAGCCCATTCTCCGCCAGAACCCGTTTTACGCTCTATATGATAACCCTGGTCAGGCAAATGTCATCACCTCTATGCCCATGACAAATCTATATGCGTACCATCCTGCACACCAGATAAAGTTACAACACCGCTTGTGGAATATCCCACTAAAAATAAATCTAAATCAGCGCTGGCTATCTTACACTCAATAACCCTGTTTACATCACAAGCAACATAAGCCCAACCATGTAAATAACTTGTAATCCAATACTGGTCATATGATGTGCCGTTTGCCCTAAGCCCATATGCTAATCTACTTGGAGCCGTTACTTCAAAGAAAGCGCCAGTAGCATTAGCTGGTAGTTCGGGTAAATCTGTATAGCTACCAGTTGTTGTCGGAGTGTACGCTGTAGAAGCGTTAGTGTAAAAGTACGCATTACTGTTTATATACCCTAGTAAGTAAAACGCCTGTGAATCCACATCCGTAATGTAGCCTTCACATATATCATTAGTTACACCAACAATAGGGTATTCACGCTGGTAGCCAGTGCCATATCTGTCGTCTGTGCTGCCGTTATTACGCAGTCCATAAGCATAACTTGTTGCTAAATAACTTTGCTCAAACACAGCGGCTATAGCCCCATCATCTACACCGATGTCTATATCTGTCCACGCATCTGCTGTAGTAATAGTTTTATCAACACCATTAGTATTAAACACAGCACCATCATCAAAGTAGCCCAGTAAAAATACATCTACAGTAGTTACACTACTGATGTATACTTCAAAAACACGAGTAGACGAATTGCAACCACAAGCGGCGTAAATATGCCCACCACCATACGTCTTCTTTAAACGGTTGTCCGTACTGCCATCGTTTCTAATGTTTGTATTTACAGCGGTACCAGCAGTATTTGATACAAACTCCACCAACACGCCCGTTGCGCCAGAGGGTATATAAGCAGACACATCCACGTCTGTCCACGCACTAGCAGTACCTGGAGTTACTTCAACTGGAGTTATCCATGCAACACCCATTATGCAACACCTACTCTATCTCTAATTCAAAACCTTCTGCTTTTAATTTTGCTATGTGCTTAACAGCTTCTTCTGAAACACTATCCTCAGATTCTAAAAGCGTATTGTACACATCCTTGTTAATGCGTTTTGTTTTTGTCTTACTTATATTAGTTTCATGGAATTCCACATCACGCATTTTAAAAATCAAACCGTGCAGTTTGTCAAAACTATTTTTATCAAGCACGCCATAATTCCTAAAAGGCTTGCCAGTGTAATAGCACTCAGACAATTCATCATGCACGTTATTAAACTTTGGGTCCACAGTTGCTCTTAATTCCGCAAACTGTATGCCATCCAGATTTCTTTTTGGTGCTTTCCAACTCATACAAATACCTCCGTATTAAGTTACTGACACAAATGTGTTACCGCTTGAAGTCACTTTGCTGCTTGTGTAGTCGCCATAAGTAAAACCATTAAGCGCTAGATAGTTACCTGTAAACAACACCGATGTGGAATCGCCAGCGTCAGCCTGGTCTAAAACAATATAAAATAAACCACTACCAACACCAGCAGAATCTAAAGGTGGATTCTCATGTACAATATAGTTGTCTTTGAATTCAAGTATTCTATCTGCTGAATCGTTAACCCATAAAACAAGCGCCTGATAGAAGTCTGTTAAACTGTCTGTTTTCACATTGTGCTCACAGGTTGTCATAATAACCCTATTGTTATTAAACTTACCTACGTTATCTATAAACCTATGACCCCAGTACTGGAAGCTCAAAATGTAGCAGTTCCAATAGTTGTTTTCCACAATGTATTCATCCAACGGGTCGGTCATACAAGGCATAACTTTGCGTAGCATAAACCTGCTTTTGTTAAACTTGTCTGCATACCGCTTTTCTACTATCCATATATTATTTCTGTATATACGATAAGCACCATCAACACCATCATACGATTTCTTTGATTTAAGCAGGTCCCACTCAGCGGCGGCAGTACTAAATGTTACATTGTTTCTTATTGTGTTGCCCTCGAAAGTTAAGAACACAGTACTTAGATACGCGTCATATACAGCGTACGAACCACTACCAGTATAGTGTATGCCATCAATAATATTGTTTTTAAACGTACCAGCAATACCCTCACATAACATAAACGTGTGGTAGCCAGATGTTCCGCCATACAACTGTGGAACGTAGTCATCCCTACAAACTACACGATTGTCTTCCACAACAAAGTTAATGTTTCTAGTAATGTAGTCCTCATAGGTGTGCCCATTGGTTATACCCAAGTGAATAAAAATCCACATGAAGTTTGTTACTAAGTTGCGCCTAAAGTAAAACATCTTAGTTGGCGTGTTCTCTAGGTAGAAAGTGTACGCATAACCAGAAGTGCAGTTTGTGTTGTAGAAAATATTATCTTCCACAGTTAGTGTTTCAATGTAAGTAGTATCTAAATTAAGGTTATACGTACCTGGGCTACCTGTTAGTACACGCAAATTACCAGTGATATAGTTGTTCCTAAACTCAAAAATATTCACAAAAGGGGCAGCCATGTAAATAAACCTGATATATGTGGATGTCTGAGAACCAGCAATAGTTATTCCTTTTACATAAGCTGTGCCCTTGTTGGATACTGTTGTACCAGACATAGCAAACACAGTTCCAGAGGATGTAAGACGCAACTTGCAAGTGTTATAATCCGTTCCTATTAATATAAGATTTGTTACGTTAGCCCCAGAATAACCACCTAAACCATAATCACCATCCACGCCTATCCTGTGCCCTGCCTGTGCTGCTATACGTAAGTAGTTGTAATTATTAGCGTACACTGTAGAAGACTGTGTGCCAGCAATCATTCCAATCCCAGAGCACGTGACATCCACAGGTGTGTCTGCTAAGTTGGTTATTCTTTTTGCGCGTTTCCTAGCACACCTTTTCAATTACAACGCCCCTTTATGAAGCAAGTTCAACGTAAACATCACAAGTAGCACCTTGACCTGTTAGTGTGTCCACCAGTATGGCAAGCCCTTCCACAGCTGTCTCGTTTGTAACACCACCAAGGGCATCCACATCCAGTATAATCAGCTGTTCAAAAGATTTGCCAGTAGCAGTAAGTAAATTTAAGTCAACCTTAGTGCCTTGGAAGTAGTCACCGCTGGAATTGTGCGACTGGTAGAACGGTATAATGGAAGCGGTAGGTGCCGAGCGTAAATCATCCACACCTATCTTAACCAGTACGTATGCTTTCTTCTTGCCACTACAGTTAATCGCAGTAATAGAAGCCGCGTTTGGCAGGTAGGCGTTGTTAAACGTAAAACACGTTGCTGTTGAAGCTTGCCCTGTACCCACAACACCAATGTCTATTGTGTTAGCCCCATTGCTGCCACCAGAAGTAACCGCCCCAACAGACGCTACGCGATAACCGCCAGTGGTGTGCTGCAATGCTGTACACCTAGCTACCCACTTTGGTGCGCCGCTATCAGCAGACAAGAATAAGTCATACCACGTAGCCCCAGTAACAGCACTCCAAGACAACTTGACGTATGTCGCGCCAGAAGGCGTGTAAGTCTCAGCTGTAACCGCCTTTGATGGACCCCAGGCATTACCAGGCACAACAATACCCCAGTACGCTATGTTAGTAAGCGCCCCACCAGAAGTACTTCCAGCACCCATTGTTACAGAACTGGTTGTTAAATCAACAATTTTAT
>JAQVYX010000029.1 GCA_029004715.1 Acidaminococcaceae bacterium
TATATGGAAATAATAGAATATTTCTGCTATAATGTTAAGGAATTGTAAATAGAATTACAAGCTCTAATTTAATTGGGAGGTGCAAAGTGCGTAGAGCAATTTGCCCGGGAAGTTTTGATCCGGTTACCAATGGCCATATTGATATTTTTGAACGGGCCAGTGTAATGTTTGACGAAATTCTTATAAGTGTATTTACGAATCCCTTAAAAGACCATGCGATGTTTTCTATGGAGGAACGCTTGGCCATGTTGCAAGAGGCTACCAAGCATATACCTAATGCTAAGGTAACTTGTTTTTCAGGTTTGTTGAATGAATACTGCAAACAACAGCAGACACCGTTTATAGTGAGAGGACTTAGAGCTTTTTCTGATTTTGAATACGAATTTCAAAGAGCATTATTAATAAAAAAGATTGATCATAATTTAGAAACAGTTTTTATTATGACAAATGCTAAATATTCTTTTTTGAGTTCCTCTAGCATAAGGGAATTAGCTGTATTTGGTGGCGATATTTCTGGATTAGTTCCGGAGTGTATAGAAGAAAAAATAAAGTGTCATGAGAATATTAAACGCTAAATATTTGTGAGAGAGGTTGATAACCATGGAATTAGACAAAATTTTGGATGAAATGGAAGGCATCATTCTGGAGGCTTCACGCATTCCCCTTATGGATAAGATCATGGTGGATGAAGGAGAACTCACTATGGTTATGGACAAGTTACGTGCAGCTGTTCCTTTAGAAGTAAAACGAGCCCACGACTTATTGGAAGAACAAAAAAATATTATAACCAATTCTCGTGCTGAAGCCGATCGTATTGTTGAGCAAGCTAAGGCAGAGGGAAATCGTTTAGTAGAATTGGCAAAGGCTGAAGCGGAACGTTTAGTAAGAAATGAAGAAGTAGTAAAAATGGCTGAAGAAAAAGCCAATAGTATTATTGAAAATACACAACAATATGACCGTGATATGCGCTCGGCTGCTGATGCTTATGCTGAAAAATTGCACAGAGAATCTATGCAGTATGCTTCTGATGTTTTCTCTTATTTAGAAGAAAACTTGCATAAAACTCTACAAGCGGTACATGATAATGGCAATGCTTTACGAGGTAATGACAACGATAATCAAGATAAATAGATAGTAAGGTAGCATTATGAAAAAAGTCGGATTGGCGCTTGGCTCAGGAGGGATACGCGGATTTGCGCATCTTGGAGTTTTAAGTGTTTTGGAAGAAAATGATATAAAGATAGATGTAATAGTTGGTTGTAGTATAGGTAGCCTTATCGGTGCACTATTTTGCTGTGGACTTGATACTTCATCTATCATGAAATTAGCCAAGGGTCTCGGGAGAGACCCTTGGCTGGATTTTGTTGTACCTAAAATGGGGTTTATTAGTACGAAGAAAATTTATGAAATAATGAAATTATTGACCAAAGGACAAAAAATAGAGGACTTGTCCATTATTTTTGCCACGGTAGGCACTGATTTAAAAAGTGGTAAAGAGATTGTTTTTACCAAAGGATCTATTGCAGATGCAGTATGTGGCAGTATTTGTATACCGGGAGTTTTTGAACCCTATGAATACAAAGATATGTTGCTTGCAGATGGGGCACTTTCTAATCCAACACCTATAGATATAACTAAAAAACTGGGCGCAGAGGTGCTTATAGCCGTTGATATGGCACAAAGTGCCGTAGTAAGTGAAATAGATAACATGCAAAAAGTTATTGTACAGTCGTTGAAACTTATGGAAAAAAATTTGTTTCAATATCGCAACCTAGAAGAAAAGTGTCACGTGCTTATTCGTCCAACTTTTGCTGCTGGTGGTGTAAAGGGAATGACAGATTTTAGTAAGATGGATGAATACTTTTTAGCAGGCAGGAAAGCCGGTAAAAAAGCGTTACCTGCTATTTTAAAACTTTTGTCTGAGTAGAGATATAAATAGGCGAAGTTGTATAATCGCGATTGTAGAAACCATTACCTTGTAAAACATCATAAATGTTGGTAGCGGCAATTTCTGCTTTTAAAGTTTTAACAAAATTTTCGTTGTCATTTTCAGTAAAAACATTCTTCCCGAGTTTGTTAATAATAGGAAACTGTGTTTTTGTTTTTATGGTTCTAAGCAATGTACGTCCACGATTATTAAAGGCTAATACGCGCAGGTAGCTTGGAGCAATATTAGCGGTAGCAGCAAAGGGCACTGCTGGGGTAGATATAAGCATCTGACAAAGTAAGCGTTGAATTCTGGTTGCAGGATAGCGCTTACTTTTTATTTTTGTTACTAAATCTGCAAAATCCTTGAAGTGGTAGTTGCCTGCTATCTTATTTTCCAAGCCTTCAGAAGTATCGCAATATGTTGCAATATCGGTGGCTTCCAATTTAGCTAAAAGATAGTGCAATAAATTTGTGAGGACGGAGCTTTGCACACCTAAGGCGTGGCTTTCGTACAAGGCGCCCAATTGCACACATACACTTTGAGGAAGAGCAGAGATTACTTCCTTGGTTATGCCTTTACTTAATATTTCTTTTCTGATAGCACTAGCACTGGGTAATGTTGAAACTATATCAGTATCTAAATAGCCACTGCCATAGCGTTGTATAGGAAGCGGTATAATAGAAGAATTTTGTGCATGTAACCAACGATAATATTCCAAGGCAAGAATGTTATTAGGGCTTTTAATTAGTTTTTTATAAGTAGGTAAGCTATTATTTAAAAGTTCCTCTACAGCAGCGGCATAAGTTATGCCACAGGCCATAGCTGTTTTTAACTCATCAGCATCAATGATAATTTTTGCTAAAGCTTGTAGTAACTCAGGATTTTTAGTTTCACAGCCAAAGGCAAGATGGGTTAAGGAACCTGTGGCTTGTAAAGTAGCCAAGGCTCCTTGAACAAAAGCTTGGCTGCTGCGGCAAGCATAAATCACCGGCAGTTCTAATACTAAATCAACACCGCCGGCAATAGCCATAGCCGCTCTTGACCATTTGTCAGATATAGCCGGTTCTCCACGTTGCACGAAGGAGCTGCTCATAACGGCAACCACGTCAGCATCGCCTACAGCTTTTTTGGCTGTGTCGATTTGATAGGCATGACCTTTGTGGAAAGGATTGTATTCGGCAACAATGCCGATGACGGAATTAGTTTTCATAAGACACCTCAAAAGTATTAAAATCTCTTTTTCTAAATGGATAAATTTTAAAAATTAGTGTATACTAACATATTATAGTATGGTTTAGCGGTAGTTGCAAAAAAAACAATCTAGGAGGCTTTTTGATGAAGATATTTGTTGTTAACTGCGGCAGTTCGTCAATTAAATTTCAGCTAATAGATATGGACACAGAAACCCCTTTGGCTAAAGGTCAAATTGAGCGTATTGGCAGCGAGGGATCGTTTATAAAAATAACTCCTGCAGGAAAGTATACTGTAGATCTACCCATGGATGTTCCCAATCACGATGTGGGTATCAGAGTGATTTTGGATGCTTTGCAAAACAAGGACTACGGTGTAATTAAAAGTTTAGAGGAAATTGATGCTATTGGGCATCGTGTAGTTCATGGTGGGGAACGATTTTCTGATTCGGTGCTTATTACCCAAGATGTGATGAATGGAATACAAGCGTGTGCAGAAATAGCACCACTACATAATCCTCCTAATTTATTTGGTATTAAAGCTTGTATGGAATTTATGCCCATGACACCGCAAGTGGCTGTGTTTGATACGGCATTTCATCAAACTATGCCCAAGGTAGCTTATTTATATGGGCTTCCCTATGAACTGTATGTTAAATATGGTTTACGGCGTTATGGTTTCCACGGAACATCACATAAATACGTGGCGCAACGAGCAGCAGAAATGTTGCAGGAACATATGTCGGATTTACGTATTATAACCTGTCACCTAGGCAATGGGGCTAGTATTGACGCTATAAAGTATGGCAAGTCAATTGATACCAGCATGGGCTATACCCCTTTAGAAGGCTTGGTAATGGGAACGCGCAGTGGTGAAATTGACCCGGCCATAGTGCCTTTTTTGATGCAAAAAGAAAATATGACAGCGCCACAAATTGATGAATATTTAAATAAACGTAGTGGTATTTTGGGTATTTCAGGATTGTCCAGTGATTTTAGAGATTTAGAGAGTGCAGCCAATAGAGGTGATGAACGCTCTCAGTTAGCAATTGATATTTTTGCCTATAAGGTTAAAAAATATATTGGCGGTTACGTTGCCGCTATGGGTGGCGTAGATGCAATTGTCTTTACAGCAGGGCTAGGAGAAAATTCACCTTTTATGCGGGATAAAATTTGCAATGGCTTAGAATATTTGGGCACGCGCATTGACCAAGAACGCAACAAGGTTAGAGGAAAGGCACAAGAAATCAGCGTCAAGAGGGCTACAGTTAAAATATTCGTTATCCCAACAAATGAAGAACTTGTTATCGCCAGAGACACCTATAACATTTGTAAACGTATAATAAAATTATAGCTATCAATGAGTTTTACTTGACAAAGGTATATTGCATCGTTATAATTGTAACGATTGGTGGATTATGATTAAATTAAATGTAGTAGAAATCAAGAAAAAACTAGTGGGCGAAAAATATTTTCGATTTGAATTAGAGCCTAAAGAACTGAACCTGACGCCGGATGACCTGCCTATTGTGGGCAAAATCGTGGTAGAAGGAAATCTTGCTAATGGTGGAGATGTTTTATTACTGCATGCAGTAATAAAAGCTTGCGTAGCTAGACAGTGCGGTCGTTGTTTGAAAGAGTTTCAAGCCGCGACACAAGCCGAGATTTTAGAAAAGTTTTATCCAGCAGATGCCCACGGCATTGAAAAAGATGCATACACTTACGAATACGATGTGGTAGATATCACGGAAGCATTACGTGAGGGTTTGTTGTTGGTAGAGCCTATTAGTGCGCTCTGCAAAGAAGATTGCCGAGGTTTGTGCCCTGTTTGTGGAATTGACAGGAATTTAGCTTCTTGTACTTGTGAAACAGACACCATTGACCCCAGATTAGCAGCATTAAAGCAGTTGTTGAAAAATTAGATTGAGAACTTTGAGGAGGTGTATTTGAAATGGCAGTGCCAAAGAGAAAAATGTCTAAAGCTCGTCGTGATTCACGTCGTGCGAATTGGAAGCTCACAGTTCCCGGTCTTGTTGAGTGCCCTCAATGTCATGAAATGAAAATGCCGCATCGCGTATGTCCTGAATGCGGATACTATAACGGGAAACAAGTAATAGTAAAAGATGCTGAATAATTTCAGAAAAACTAGAAGCCTCAAGGCTTCTTTTTTTTGCTCAAAATAGCTAAAAACTTGACTGCATGGTCATTTATTTCACATTTTTGTTACGATAAAAAGCTTGCTTTTTATCGTATAGTATTTTATAATAACAACAGATATTAATAGCTGGTACTAAAAGTGGGTGATGGTAGTGAGTGCATCGAAAAAGCGAATAAGACAAGAGTCTCTTCTTAAGGAGCTGGAGAAAAATCCGTTTCTTACAGATGAGCAGTTGGCTAGCGCGTTAGAAGTTAGCATTCAAACCATACGCTTGGATCGTTTAGCTAAAGGCATCCCAGAGCTTAGAGAAAGAACTAAGCACATGGCTATAGATGCTCAGGAGAAACTTCAAGCTATCGCCAGTGAGGATATTTTTGGACAGCTTATCGATTTAGACTTAGGACACAGTGGTATCTCTATGCTACAGGTTACCCCGGATATGGTTTTACAAAAAACAGGCGTGGCAAGAGGACATTATATGTTTGCACAGGCCAATTCATTGGCACTGGCGGTTATAGATGCTCCTGCAGCTTTAACCGGCGTGGCTAATGTTAAATATAAAGTACCTATTTACACCGGAGCCAATTTAGTTGCACGTGCCGAAGTTATAAGGAAACAAAATGATAAGTATACCGTTTGGGTGAAAATTAGAAATAATAATAAAGAAGTATTTAGGGCAAAATTTTTGATAGTTTCATTATCTGAAGAGAGGGCCGGCCAAAAATGAAAATAGCAGTAGATGTAATGGGGACAGATTTTGGACCGGGTGAAATTGTACTAGGAGCCTTGCAAGCTGTGGAAGAATATGGCTGCCAAGTAGTACTTGTTGGTGATAGTCAACAAATAAAACAAATTTTGCTTCAAAAAAAAGCACAAAACAATCCTAACGTTGCGGTGCAACATGCGAGTCAAGTTATTGAGATGAGTGAGCATCCTGCCATTAGCGTTAAAACTAAAAAAGATGCTTCCATTGTTGTGGCTACAGGGCTTTTGCATAAAAAAGAATGTGATGCTTTAGTTTCAGCTGGTAGCACAGGAGCGGCAGTAGCCGCGGCACTTTTTAGCCTGGGACGGATTAAAGGTATTGACAGACCTTCCATTGCAACAGCTATTCCTAGTATGAAAGGCACAACTGTTTTGTTGGATTCAGGAGCTAAGGTAGATGCAAAACCTGAACAGCTGGTGCAAGGGGCAATTATGGGAGCTATTTATGCGGAACTTATTTTAGGCATAAAAAATCCTCGAGTTGGTTTGTTAAATATTGGCGAAGAAGAGACTAAGGGTAATGAACAGGCACTTGCTACTTATCCGTTGCTCAAGCAAGAAACATCAATTAATTTTATTGGTAATGTAGAAGGCAGAGACCTTAACAAAGGTACGGTAGACGTAGTTGTATGTGATGGTTTTGTGGGCAATGTGGTTCTGAAAGTTGCTGAAGGTTTAGCTAGGGCAATATTAACTCTAATGAAAGATGCAATTTTGCGAGATGGTTTGTTAGCAAAGCTTGGCGCATTGCTTATAAAACCTGCTTTAATGAAGCTTAAGAAAAAATTAGGCCCTGCAGAGTATGGCGGAGCATTGCTTCTAGGCGTTAAAGCACCTTTTATAATATGCCATGGTAGCTCAAGGGCAAAGGCTATTAAGAACGCTGTGGGCGTGGCAATTAATTTGGCGGAAAAAGATGTGGTTGGTCGCATAGGCAAGGAAATTTCACATGAGAATGGATGAGTGTAATAATATGATGAAACAAAGTGTTGGATTTTTAGGTATGGGTTGTTATATTCCTGAGAAAATAATAACTAATTATGATTTAGAAAAAATGGTGGATACCAACAATGAATGGATTGTTGACCGCACAGGTATTAAAGAAAGACATATAGCGGCACCGGAAGAGGCTACTTCTGACTTAGCTGTCAAAGCCGCTAAATTGGCCATTGCAGATGCAGGTTTAACGGCTGAAGATATTGATTTAGTAATTGTGGCAACCGAGACGCCTGATACTAAATTTCCTTCTACGGCGTGCCTAGTACAGCATGAAATAGGCGCTACCCATGCTGCTGCTTTTGACTTATCAGCAGGGTGTTCCGGATTTGTATATGGGTCTGCAGTAGCTAGCCAATTTATTGCTACGGGTTTATACAAGCATGTATTGGTTATAGGGGCAGAAACTCTTTCTCGTATTATGAATTGGCAAGATAGAAATACTTGTGTACTTTTTGGTGATGGTGCCGGAGCTGCCGTATTAGGCAAAGTCGACGACGGCTATGGTATTTTGTCAATTGATTTAGGGGCAGATGGTGGCGGTGGTCCTCATCTTATTCTGCCTGCTGGTGGGTCTAGAAAACCTGCTTCCCATGAAACAGTGGACGCCTGTGAACATTCTATTCACATGAACGGCAACGATGTTTTCAAATTTGCTATTAAAATTATGCCTAAAACGGCTTTACGCGTATTAGAAAAAGCAGGACTTAAAAAAGACGATATTGATCTTTTGATTCCTCATCAAGCCAATGTCCGTATAATAGATTCTGCGGCAAAACGCTTGAGGTTATCTCAAGACAAAATAATGGTTAATGTAGAAAAATATGGTAATACCTCAGCAGCATCTATTCCTATTGCCATGTGTGAAGCAAGAACAGAAGGCCGCTTGAAAAAAGATGATAATGTATTGCTGGTAGGATTTGGTGCTGGCTTGACGTGGGCATCTATCTTAGTGAAATGGCATAAATAAATATTTTTAGTGTTAGAACTACTTGTTGCTAACAAATATGCAAGGATTTTAAGGAGGAGGTTTAAAATGAGTAAAATTGCTTTTGTATTTCCTGGTCAGGGTTCACAAACAGTAGGAATGATGAAAGAATTCTATAATGATTATGCAGTAGTTCGTGATGTATTTAAAGAGGCAGATGGGGCTTTAGGATTCTCTCTTAGCGGTATGTGTTTTGAAGGACCTGAGGATCAGTTGCGTTTGACTTATAATACGCAACCTGCTATTTTAACTTGTAGCATAGCTGCCATGAAAGTTTTAAATGAGCATGGTATTAAACCTGATATTGTAGCTGGACATAGCTTAGGTGAATATTCCGCACTAGTGGCCGCAAATGCTATTAGTTTTGCTGATGCTGTTCGTACAGTGCGCAAACGTGGCCAATTTATGCAAGAAGCCGTTCCTGTAGGTCAGGGAAGCATGGCTGCCGTACTAGGACTAGATGGCGATATGATTGTAGAGATTTGTAAAAATGCCGAAGCAACTACCGGTAAAGCGGTGCAAGCAGTAAACTTTAACTGTCCTGGACAAGTTGTAATTGCTGGAACTGTAGAAGGCGTTAACAAAGCCATAGAATACCTGAAGGTTGCTGGTGCTAAACGTGCTATTTTACTTCCGGTAAGCGCTCCTTTCCATAGTTCCTTAATGAAACCAGCAGCTGCAAGATTGGCTGAAGAACTAAAAAATGTTGCTTTTCATGATGCACAAATTCCTGTAGTAGCTAACGTAACAGCAAATGAAGTTACTGCTGCTAATGAAATTCAAGAGCTTTTAGTTGAACAAGCTGCGGCTCCTGTATTGTGGGAAAAATCTGTTAGAAACATGATTGCTAATGGTGTCACTACTTTTGTGGAAGTTGGACCTGGAAAAGTATTAACAGGATTTACAAAGAAAATAGCCAAGGAATTCACTGCTCTTAACGTAGAAGACGGCGTAAGTTTAGAAAAAACTCTTGCTTATTTCAAGGAGGTTATATAGAATGACTTTAGATGGTAAGGTAGCATTTGTTACCGGAGGATCAAGAGGTATAGGCAAAGCCATTGTTTTAGCACTTGCAAATGCTGGAGCAGATATAGCTATTAACTATGCTGGTAATTTAACTGCTGCAGAAGAAGTTGCAGAACAGGTTACCGCTATGGGACGCAAGGTTATTTTAGTGCAAGGTGATGTGGCCAATACTACTACTGCTACAGAAATGATTGAAAAAGTAGTTACAGAACTTGGAAAAATTGATATACTTGTTAACAATGCGGGAATTACCCGTGATGGTTTGCTTGTAAGAATGAAAGAAGAAGATTGGGACGCAGTACTTACAACCAATTTAAAAGGTGTTTTTAATTGTACTAAGGCTGCTGCTAAACATATGATGAAACAAAAGGCAGGGAAGATAGTTAATATATCTTCAGTTGTCGGTATTATGGGTAATGCTAGTCAAGCCAACTATGCTGCTGCTAAAGCTGGTTGCATAGGCTTTACTAAATCTGTTGCCAAGGAATTAGCCTCTAGGGGTATTAATGTTAATGCAGTAGCTCCTGGCTTTATAGCTACTGACATGACCAAGGTACTGCCTGAAAAGGTAGTAGAAAAAATGGCAGCCGGTATTCCGTTAAAACATGCCGGTGAGCCCAAAGATGTTGCCAATGCAGTTCTATTTCTCGTATCTGAGGAAGCTGCTTATATAACCGGTCAGACCTTAAATGTTGACGGTGGCATGTTGATGTAGGTAATGCGTAAAAAGATATTCTTTGGAAGGGGGTGAACTGGAATGAGTACATTTGATAAAGTAAAAGCGATTACTGTTGAACAATTAAGCGTTGATGCTGATGACGTAAAGATGGAATCTACTTTCATAGACGATTTAGGTGCTGACTCTTTGGATATTGTTGAATTAATCATGGCTTTCGAAGAAGAGTTCAACACTGAGATTCCTGATGAGGTGGCTGAAAAAATTCGCACTGTTAAAGATGCGGTTGATTTGTTGGATAAGAAATAATTGCATTATGTTCGGAAAGTCTTCTAGTAGGGGACTTTCCGAAATTTATCCTAATCTTTTATTAAGTCCTGAAATGGGGGATATTTGTTGAATTTACCAGTGCTAAAAATTGGTGACAAAGTTGCCAAAATGCCTATTGTGCAAGGTGGAATGGCTATTAGGCTTTCTACTGCCAGTTTAGCGGCGGCAGTGGCAAGAGAAGGCGGTATAGGTCTTATTGCTGCGTCAGGAATGCCTTTTGAAGAATTGCGCAAGGAAATCAGACTAGCCAGAAAGCTTGCAGAGGGCAAGGGACTTATTGGTATTAACGCCATGGTTGCTGCCAGAGCTTTTTTAGGACTGATTACTACAGCAGCAGAAGAAAAAATAGATCTGATTGTGGCGGGCGCCGGATTTTCAAGAGATATGTTCGCTGTTGGACGGGAACATGGCGTAGCTATAGTTCCTATTGTATCTTCTTTAAAACTAGCTAAGATTTCAGAAAAACTGGGAGCTTCGGCTATAGTGGTGGAAGGAACAGAAGCTGGGGGGCATTTAGGTACCCAACGATCTATCAAAGATATTTTGCCGGAAATTGTGGCAGAAGTTAATATACCTGTTATTGCAGCTGGTGGTGCCGTTGATGGGCATGACGTAGCAGAGCTGTTAAAATTAGGTGCTAATGGCGTACAAATGGGAAGCCGTTTTGCTGCCAGTGAAGAATCAAATGGAGCACCTGCTTTAAAAAAATTCTATTTGCAAATGACTAAGGAAGATGTAGTACAAATTGATAGCCCTGTGGGTTATAAAGGACGTGCTATATTGAATCCTTTTGCTAAGTTAGTGTTGGAAGGCACTCCTCCTCCACCCATAACTTGTGATGCATGTCTCAAACGTTGTTCTCGTAGCTTTTGTATAATTAGAGCATTGACGAGAGCACAGCAAGGCGATGTGGAAACCGGACTTGTTTTTACCGGGGCAAATATGTGGAAAATAAAAGAAATACTACCTGTGCATGAGATATTCAGAAGGCTCAAAGAAGAGATAGCACAAATTTAATTAAGAGGTGATTTATTTGAAAAGAAGAGTTGTTGTTACCGGCGTTGGTCTAGTCACTCCAATTGGTATTGGTAAAGATGAATTTTGGAAAAATTTAATTGCAGGAAAATCCGGCATTGGTCTTATTACTCAGTTTGACACTGAAGGTTTTGGCGCTAAGATTGCTGGAGAAGTTAAAGATTTTGATTTTGCCAACTATGGCGATAAAAAAGAAGCTAAGCGTATGGACCGCGTAACTCAGTTTGCAGTTGCTGCCGCAAAAATGGCTGTAGAAGATGCAAAGTTTGATATTGTGGGTCTTGGCCTTAATCCTGTACGTGCCGGCGTTTGCGTTGGCAGTGGTATTGGTGGAATTCATACTTTCTTGGAACAGTCCCTAAAATATGGTGAAAAAGGACCTAGCAGAATCAGTCCTTTCTTCATTCCGATGGAAATCCCTAACATGCCAGCTGGGCAGATATCAATAGCTTTAGGATTTAAAGGACCTAATACAGCGATTATTACTGCTTGTGCAACCGGCACTAACTGTATTGGTGATGCTTTACGTACCATTCAATATGGCGATGCTGATGTTATGATTGCCGGCGGTACTGAAGCGGCTATCTCTCCTGTTGCTGTCGCTGGTTTCGATAATATGAAGGCTTTGTCGCGCAATAATGAAGAACCTGAAAAGGCATCATGTCCTTTTGATAAAAAACGTAATGGCTTTGTTATGGGTGAAGGCGCCGGCGTTGTGCTTTTGGAAGAGTTAGAACATGCCAAAGCACGTGGCGCACATATTTATGCTGAACTTATTGGTTTTGGCATGAACGCTGATGCTTATCATATTACTGCTCCAGATCCTAGTGGTGAAATGCCAGCTGCTTGTATGTTGCAAGCTATTACAGATGCAGGTGTAAAGCCTGCAGACGTTAACTATGTTAATGCTCATGGCACATCTACACATCGTAATGATTTAAACGAAACACTTGCTTGCAAGAAGATTTTCGGTGAGCATGTTTATGACGTTGCTATTAGCTCTAATAAGTCAATGACCGGACATTTGCTAGGTGCCGCTGGTGGTGTAGAAGCAATTGCAACAGTTATGACTATTGAAAATGGCATTATTCCGCCTACTATTAACTATGAAGATCCTGATATTGAAGAAGGTCTAGATCTTGACTACGTACCTAATGTAGCACGTAAGGCTGATGTAGAAGTTGCTATTTCTAACAACTTTGGCTTTGGTGGACATAATGCTTCCATCGTCTTCAAAAAATATAAAGGCTAAGTAATGAAGGTGAAGCATGGATAAAAAGCGTAGAGAAGACTTAAATAATCTGTGCAAGTCTCTAAACCTTGAGATGCATGACTTAGAGCTTATGAACACGGCTTTAACGCACACTTCTTATGCCTATGAATCTAAAAAAAGACCTCATCCGGAGCATAATGAACGTTTGGAGTTTTTGGGGGATTCGGTATTAAGTTTAGTAGTAAGTACTTATATTTATGATAAGTACACAAAGAAGGATGAAGGTTATTTATCCAAACTGCGTGCTTTTCTAGTTTGCGAAACGACCTTGGCGGTATTTGCTAAAAAGATGAAGCTGGGTGACTATCTGCTGTTAGGTAACGGTGAATTAAACGTTTCCGGACGAGAACGCCCCTCTATTCTGGCAGATGCTTTTGAGTCGGTGGTGGGTGCTTATTATTTGGACAAAGGTTTAGAAAAGGTTGGACAATTTTTGTTTGAGATAATTCTAAAAAACATTGATACCCTAGCTAAAGAAGGAATTGATATGGACTACAAAACACGTTTGCAAGAAGAGGTGCAAAAAAATGGCGTTGTAGACATAGAATATGAACAGTTAGAAGCTACGGGACCAGCCCATGAACGTGTGTTTAAAATGCGGGTACTGATAAACAAAATAGAACGTGGCCGTGGTAGTGGACGCACAAAAAAAGAGGCTGAGCAACAGGCAGCTAAAATAGCCTTAGCTAAAGGTTAATATACCTAAATGTTGACAAATTAGTGATTATAGAATATTTTAAGGACAGCTGATAATCAGCTGTCCTTTTCACTAGTCGTATAGGAGGTGACGCAATGTCTAAAATCATACCGGTTTTTATTCCCCATGCAGGTTGCCCGCATCAATGTATTTTTTGCAATCAGCGAACAATTAGTGGCCAAAAAGAGAGCGGTATTAATGCGGCAAGAGAGCAAATAGAAAAATATGCGGTTTGGACTAAACTCTCAGCGGGAAATGAGTTGGCTTTTTATGGTGGTTCTTTTACAGCTTTGCCCTTTGAATTTCAAGAAGAACTTTTGAAGTTAGCTATGGAATATCGCATAAAAGGTTTAATTGGTAAAATCCGTGTATCGACTAGACCTGATTATATAAATAGCCCTGTTCTTGCCTTGCTAAAACAATATGGAGTAAAAACAGTGGAGTTAGGCGCTCAATCATTAGATGACAGCGTATTAGCAAAAGCTGAGCGAGGCCATACTGGTGCTCAAGTTGCGGAAGCAGTAAAATTATTAAAAGCGGAAGGATTTATTGTTGGGATGCAGTTTATGGTGGGGTTGCCGGCTCAAGATTGGTCTAGTGTAAAAAAAACATTGCAGCAGGCTATAGAGCTTAGACCTGATATAGCACGTATTTATCCTTTGCTGGTTGTACGTGGTACAGCATTGGCAAAAAGTTACGCAGAAGGGGAATATAAGCCTCTTACCATAGAAGAAGCCGTTGAGCAGTCCTTCTATTTATATGAAGGCTTAACGCAAGCAGGCGTTAAGGTGATTCGCATAGGATTGCAACCGGATAAAGAACTATGCCAAGAAGGAAATATTTTAGCAGGACCGTTTCACCCTTCTTTTGGAGAATTAGTAAAGTCATATGGTTATAAAATAGTAGTGCAAAAACAAATAGATGCTCTTCCTGGGGGCGCATATGAAATAACTATAACTCATCCTCCTAAACTAGCCTCTATAGTTAGGGGCATGCATAAGGCTAATGTTAAAGCTTGGGAAGCGGATGGCAAAGTAAAAATAAAGTTCAAAGAAGGTCAAGAATTTCAAACAAATATTGTTTGCCTTGCTGGCCAAAATACTATATAATAATCATTGGAAAGTTTGAACAGGTGCATTAACTGTTGGTTAATGCTTAAGAGGGAAGTCCGGTTAAAATCCGGCGCAGACCCGCTACTGTAATGGGGAGTCAGCCACAATCTGCCACTGGGAAACTGGGAAGGCGTGGAAGACATTGAACCAGAGCCAGGAGACCTGCCTGTTAAGTACCACCATACCTTCAGGGGAGAGGAATGTGGCAATATTGTTTGTAATTGCAGTCTTCTCCTTAGGAGAGGACTGCTTTTTAGGTTTATAAAGGAGGAATGTAGATGACTGAGAAACTTTTTGAAAATGATTCCATGTTAAAAACTTGCACAGCTATGGTAGTAAGCTGCCTGCCCAAAGACGATAAATACCTAGTGGTGCTCAATCGTACAGTTATTTTCCCTGAGGGCGGAGGACAGCTATCAGATACAGGTATGATTGATGATGCCAAGGTTTCTTATGCTGCGGAAGTAAATGGAGAAGTCATACATTATACAAACAAGTCCTTTATAGCAGGCAGTCAGGTTACCGTTACTTTAGATTGGAATGTAAGATTAGATCACATGCAACAACATTGCGGTGAACATATACTTTCTTATGCTTTTTGGAAAGAATGCGGAGCCAATAATATTGGCTTTCACATGAATAATGATGTTGTAACCATAGATTTGGATAAAGAATTAACGGAAAAGGATATGTTAAAGGCTGAAAATTTTGCTAATGCCGAAATTTGGGCGGATAAACCGGTACATATTAATTATCTCCAAGATACAGAATTAACAAAGCTGAATATGCGCAAAAAAAATGAAAAACTTCATGGCTTACTGCGCATTGTTTCCATCCCGGAAGGCGATATTTGTACCTGCTGTGGAACACATCCTACTAGCACAGGGATGATAGGTATGATAAAGATATTGCGCTTTGAAAAACACAAAAGCGGTGTCCGCGTAGAATTTAATTGCGGTTTACGTGCGTTGCGTGATATGCAAATACGCAACAGTACCTTAGTGGCAACAGGCAATCTTTTATCAGTAAAAGTAGAAGAAGTACCCTTAGCTGTTGCCAAACTCAAAGAAGAAGTTCTTGACTTAGTAAGCAAAGTTAAAGCTAGAACAATGGAACTTTTTACTGCCAAAGTGCCACAACTTTTACAAGAAGCAGAGACTGCGGCCAAAGGTTGCAAAATATTGTGTATAGCCGAAAGTTGCGATGCTAAAGAAGCAAAAGCACTAATGCAGCTGTTAACTGCGCAGCCCCAGGTAATTATTGCCCTTGTTTATCAAAGCGGCAATAGAGTTAATTACCAGTTTGGCCTAGGAGAGGGAGCCCAAGGCAATTGCAAAGACTACTGCGTAGCTGCCAATAAAATTTTTGGTGGCAAGGGTGGGGGCAATGCAACGTTTGCTCAAGGAGGAGCTCCTTATAGCGAAGACTGGCAGGCCAAAAAAGATAAATTAAAAGCACTAATGCTTGGCTAAAATTAATTAAGGTGCAAACGTTGTGTGCATATACAACTAAATAAGCAAAAATATTATGTGAAATAAAGGGGAGTTGTATTATGAGCGCATGGCGTGAAAAAATGCAAAACAAGAATATTAGCATGTCGGGAAATGTATATTTTATAAAGGCTACTTCTGCAATGGCCCAAGGACTTTTTTGTTCACTGCTAATTGGTCTTATTATGGCAACTATTGGACAGAAAATGGGCGTACCTATCTTGGTAGAAGCAGGAAAATTTAGTATGAGCATGTTAGGTGCTTGTATTGGTGCCAGTATTGCTTATGCTTTACAGGCGCCGGCATTGGTTATTTTTTCTTGTATTATTACGGGGTTTGTGGGCAATAAGCTTGGTGGCCCGGTGGGAGCTTATGTAGCTACTGTTATTAGCTGCGAATTAGGAAAATTAGTATCTAAAGAGACTAAGATAGACATTTTAGTTACACCTTTTATTACAATTTTAAGTGGAGTTTTAGTTGCAAGTTTTATAGCACCGGGTATTGACGAAGTAATGAAGCTATGTGGCATGGTTATTATGGAAGCTACGGAGTTACACCCCTTTTTTATGGGCATGGCCGTTTCTGTCATAATGGGAATTATTTTGACGCTGCCCATTTCTAGTGCCGCTATTAGTATAATGATAGGTTTAGGTGGGTTAGCTGGTGGTGCTGCTACTGTAGGCTGTGCCAGCCAAATGGTTGGGTTTGCTGTAGCAAGTTACAGAGAAAATAAAATTTCAGGACTTTTTGCTCAGGGCTTGGGAACATCTATGCTGCAAATTGGTAATATTGTTAAAAATCCTTATATTTGGGTACCCCCAACTCTAACAGGCATGATTTTAGGCCCTGTTGCTACCCTGGTTTTTAAAATGCAAAATGTACCGGCCGGCTCAGGTATGGGAACTTGCGGGTTTGTGGGGCAGATGACAACTATTGCTGCCATGGGATCTGATAATGGCGTGCTTTGGAAAATAGCTTTGCTGCATTTTATTTTACCGGCGATTTTAGCCTTTACGATTTCAGAAATAATGCGCAAATATAAATTAATAAAATTTGGCGACCAAAAATTAGAAGAATAAAACAGGCGAAAGCCTGTTTTTTTATATGTTAAAAATTTTGCTAGTAAGAAAACAATTATATACTTGACAACTATGCTATGAATTGCTATATTATATATATAAAAGCAATACCTATTAAGTATGAAATGAAAAGAGGA
>JAQVYX010000030.1 GCA_029004715.1 Acidaminococcaceae bacterium
ACTTCACTGCTCGCAGAGCACTTCACTTGTAGCTTCGATACAACTTCACTGAAAACTTTGTTTTCACTTCACTGCTTTTTCACTTCACTGCTTTTTCACTTTGCTATTAGATCTTAAATTTCCAATTCTTCAATACACTGTGTTCTAAAGCTTTGTATAACAATACCACCAGTATAACGGAGAACACGCCACTAATAGCCATAGATACTGCGCAGTTTAACGCAGATAGATAGGCTATTTGGTACGGAATGCCTAATATAAAGTATTTAAAACCAAAGCGAATAAAAGGTTCAGTAAGAACGTTTAACACGCAACCAACAATTGCGGCGGTTAAAACAATGCGATTTATTTTATTGCTACTTGTTTCCGTAGTTAAGTGATAAATTTTATGTGCTACAAAGGCCACAGCCCAACCCAAAATAAATTTTGCTAGGAAAGTTGGTGGAGCAGAAGTTGTGTACCCGGCCAAAATATCCGCTAAGGTTAAACCAATAGCTCCTGATAAGGCCCCATATTTCGCTCCTAAAAGTAAAGCAGAAAGAATAATAAAGGTATGCCCAATATAAATCTTACCGGTTAGGCCGCCACCCATAGGAATTTCAATGCGTAAGTAAGAAAAACAAACAAAGGCCATAGCTGCAAACATGCCGGCTAAAGTTAGTTTCATAATATTTTCGTTTCTCATAATATACCCCCTATATAAAATACTATATCAGTATAAACGGAAGGGGGGCTTTTTTAAATACACAGTTTTCAAATGTTTATAGGGGACAGTCCACTTGCATGAAGGGCAACTTAAGTTGAGTCCGCTTTGTCTCTCCTACTAGGAGAGACAAAAAGAAGTGACGTATAATTCTTGTTTTCGCCGGCGAAAACCACCATAACTTTCGAGCTTGCTCGAAAAGCTGCACTCCACGCAGTGGAAGCTGCACTTGCGAAGCAAACTGCACTTTGCGACTTTAGTCGCAAAAGCTGCACATTCTTTTAACCAACGGCTAACTTCACTGGGAACTACGTTCCCACTTCACGGCTTGCATGTGCAGTATCGATTTCATCGAAGTGCAGCTTTTGCTGATGGCAAAGTGCAGCTGTTCCTGCGGAACGTGCAGTATTGAAAGCGTTGCTTTCAAAGTTGTTGAAGGTTTTTGTTCCAAAAACTCCAACTTATGAAGGGTTTACTTCTTTTCTTCGTATTTTATAAATTCAGTTTTCAAATGAAAACTTCTATAACTTTCGGACTAGTCCGAAAAGCTGCACTCCGCGTAGCGGAAGCTGCACTTGCGAAGCAAACTGCACTTTGCGACTTTAGTCGCAAAAGCTGCACATTCTTTTAGCCAACGGCTAACTTCACTTGCAACTTGTTGCCACTTCACTCTCTTGTAAGCCCTTTTAGCATATCGTCCAAGGCAGGCCAAACATCAGGCGTTTCAAAGCCTTTACGCCAACAGGCAACGCCGGCTAGGTTATATTTCTTTACAAGGGAGACCTTTAATTGCAGAGAACGTTTATTTTCCTGCCATACCTTGTAGGTTACGTTGCCTTCGCTATATTCTAAATAGTACTGGCCTTGGTTGTCTAACCATTGTGGGTGGATATTTTTTTCACTAATTAGTTTTTCAGCTTGGGGCATGGAAAGTGTTTTACCAGTAACCTTGCCGGTTTCTTTATCTTGTTGCCAAATCCGCATATAAAGGGGTAATCCAAGTACTAGTTTTTCAGCAGGAATATTTTTCAAAGTGCCTTCCAACCCTTTTTTTACCCAATTAATAGAAGCGGTAGACCCAATGTTTTGGGAGTGGGGATGATGTTCATCATAGGCCATAAGCATAACATAATCTAAAGTTTCACCTAGTGCCTTGCGGTCATAGCAATTAGACCAATAAGGTTCACCGCTAGGCACAGTAATATCCATGGAAACGATCAGCTTTTGTTTTTTTAGTGCAACAGTAATTTCTTTTACAAAATCAGTAAGCAAATCTCTGTCATTGTCCTCAATATTTTCAAAATCAAGATTATAACCATCTAGCTGATATTGTTCAGCATAGGCTAGCATTTGTTCTATAACATACGAGCGAGCCATTTTGTTTTGTAGTACACTGTGAGTAATTTCAGGATTAAAACTATTAGTAATGAGTGCCCAAATTTTATAACCCTTTTTGTGCACAAGCTTGGCATACGCAGAGTTTGCCTTGTTTCTGACAAAACCATTAATATTAATAATATCAAACCAGCAGGGAGAAACAACAGTCACACCCTTTATTGGAGGCAGTCTTGCAAAATCATCAGCTGATTTTATAAAATTAGGTTGCCAGACTAGATTAATCTTTGCCAGTCTATCTGTTGTTTTTAGTTCACCGGCAAAAGCTAACGAACTGCTTATAAAAAACAAAAAAAATATTAAAAGTACCAATTTAAATTTTTGCATAAAAATCTCCCTGTAGTTTATAATATGAATCATACAAATATAACACAATTATAGTCTAACAGGTCGTACTAAAAAGTGCTATAATTAAAAATAAATATAAAAAAGGATGGATATTAATGGCAGAAATAACAAGAGAAGAAGCATGGAAATTACTAACAGAATTTAACAAAGATCCTTTTCATTTGCATCATGCCGAAACGGTAGAGGGTTGTATGCGTTATTTTGCTAACACCCTAGGTTATAGTGATGAAGTGGAATTCTGGTCTAATGTTGGTTTATTGCACGATTTGGATTTTGAGTTGTATCCTGAAGAACACTGTAAAAAAGCACAAGAAATTATGAACGAACGAGGCTTAGATCCTAAGCTTATTCATGCAGTTGCCAGCCATGGTTATGGACTTTGTTGCGATGTAGAACCGATTCATGAAATGGCTAAGGTGTTATTTGCCATTGATGAATTGTCCGGGCTTATCGGGGCAGCGGCACTAATGCGTCCTTCCAAAAGTGTGCAGGATATGGAGCTAAAATCTGTCAAGAAAAAATTTAAAGACAAACATTTTGCTGCCGGTTGTAATCGTGAGGTTATCAAAACAGGTGCGGAACGTTTAGGCTGGGACTTGGATAAACTTATTACTGAGACTATTTTAGCTATGCGTACTTGTGAAAACCCGACTAAACCTGAATAAATAATTTGATAAAAATTTTTTGGCCGCTTGCCCTTCGGGGCTGGCGCCTTTTTTACCTATGTGAGAGCATTGGTTTAAGGAAAAAGGATAATATATAAGTAATGTCGAAGTCCACACATATTAAGGAGATGATATCATGTCAGTTTTAGCTGCTTTTATGGTTCCTCATCCACCACTTATTGTGCCTGAGGTTGGTAAAGGTGAGGAAAAAGGCATAGCTTCGACTATTGCTGCCTACAGGCAGGTGGCACAGAAAATAAAGGAACTTAGCCCTGAAACAATTATTGTTACGACGCCCCACAGCATTATGTATTCAGATTACTTACATATCTCGCCGGGAACAGGGGCAAAAGGAAACTTGGCTCAATTTGGAGCACCCCAGGTGCAGTTTAAGGTCAACTACGATCAGGAACTTGTGCGAGAAGTTTGTGCTTTGGGCCAGTCGACGCATTTAAGTGTTGGCACAGAAGGTGAGCGCGATGCTAAATTAGACCACGCTACCATGGTACCATTATATTTTGTTAATCAGGTATATACAAACTATAAATTAGTGCGCATAGGGTTAGCAGGTTTACCTTTGACTGACCACTATAAACTAGGCCAATTATTGCAAAAAGCCATAAATAAATTACAGCGCTCTGCAGTTATAATTGCCAGTGGTGATTTATCGCATCGTTTAAAAAAAGATGGTCCCTATGGCTTTAACTCTGCAGGACCTAAATATGATGCTCATATTATGCAGGTTATGAGTTCAGGTAATTTCCTAGAACTTTTCGTGTTTCCTGCTTCTTTGTGTGAAGAAGCGGGAGAATGTGGACATCGTTCTTTTACTATTATGGCGGGAGCATTAGATAAAATGGCAGTACAAGCTCGCCAACTCTCCTATGAGGGACCTTTTGGAGTTGGCTATGGGATAGTTGAGTTTCTACCCAAAAACATAGATCCCAGACGTAATTTTTTGGAGCAATAACCAGCCTATAGAGATAAACTTTTGGCAGAAAAGAAAAAGAAAGAAGATCCCTATGTGCATTTAGCACGAGCTGCTTTGGAGCTTTATATAAAACAGGGAAGAACTATGACAATTCCTCAAGATGTGCCGGCAGAAATGCTAAAAATCAGGGCGGGAGCTTTTGTGTCCTTGAAGAAAGATGGGATGTTGCGAGGGTGTATTGGAACTATTGGCCCTGTGCGTGATAGTTTGGCAAAGGAAATAATTTTTAATGCTATTAGCGCAGGGACCCAAGACCCCCGCTTTTTGGAGGTAAAGTCTACAGAACTGCCTGAATTAGAATATAGTGTTGATGTGTTGGGACCATTGGAAACTATTCTTTCTCCTAAGGAACTAGATGTTAACCGCTATGGTGTTATTGTGACTAAAGGCAGCCGCAGTGGCCTACTTTTACCCAATTTAGAGGGCATTGACACTATTGAGCAGCAAATAGATATCGCAAAGCAAAAAGCGGGTATTCGTCAGGAAGAAACAGATATTTCCCTACAACGTTTTGAGGTTATAAGACATAAGTGAGGCGGTTAAAATGCTAGTTACTTGTAACGTGTGTATGCACCATTGTAAATTAGAAAATGGCCAAATCGGCCGCTGTCATGCCAGAAAAAATGAACAAGACAAAATTATGTCTATTAATTATGGGAAGCTTACCTCACTAGCTTTAGATCCTATTGAGAAAAAACCATTAGCAAGATTTTATCCCAAAAGCTTTATTTTATCAGTAGGTAGTTTTGGTTGCAATTTACGTTGCCCATTTTGTCAAAATTTTGGCATTTCTATGGCGACAGAAAAAGACGTATCAACAAAGTTTGTCGCTCCGCGTCAGCTGGCAGAGCAGGCGTTAGAGCTTACTAAACATGGTAATATAGGGGTGGCTTTTACGTATAATGAACCTTTGGTGGGCTATGAGTATGTTATAGATACGGCCAAGATATTACAGGAACTAGGACTTAAAACCGTAGTAGTCACTAACGGTTCTGTCACAGAAGAAATTGCTGGCAAAGTTTTGCCCTATATTGATGCTGTTAATATTGATCTAAAGGGTTTTACTGATAAATATTATGAAAAGCTGGGCGGAGATTTGGCTACGGTCAAAAAATTTATAAAATTGGCGGCCTCCCAATGCCATGTAGAACTTACAACTTTAATCATACCTGGAGAAAATGACACTAAAGAAGAAATGCTAGCTTTAGCTACTTGGATAGCACAAGTAGATAAGGAAATACCCTTGCATGTAAGTAGATTTTTCCCCAGTTATAATATGGTGAACACAGAGCCTACGCCTATCGCACAAATATATGCACTGACAAATGTGGCAAAGAAGAAGTTGCTATATGTCTATACAGGAAATTGTTAAAATAATTATTTTTGCTCTGGATTTCCGGCAAGAAGGCTATAATATATACAGGAGGTGCTTATGAAAAAGCTATTTGCTCTCATTCTGGCTTTTTTTGTTTTTACAATTAGCGCGGTGGGGTTGGCAGCTCAAGAAAATTCCCAAATGATTTATATTATAACGGCCAATGATTTTCATGGGCATTTACGGGCGGAGGGAAATGATCCAGGTGCGGCACGCTGGGCCGGGGTCATTGCTAAGTTACGCAGTGAAAGTCCTGGAGGAGCTATTATTTTAGGCGCTGGCGATATGTTTACAGGGACACTTGATGCTAACGCTGAGCACGGCATTCCTTCTGTAAAAATAATGAATACTATAGGCTTCAAAGCTGATGCCGTAGGTAACCATAAATTTGATGTTTCATTGCAAGAAACTAAAGAAAATGCAAAAATTGCTCATTTCCCATTGCTCAGTGCCAACATTATTGACAATAAAACCCAAAAGATTGCTGAGCCTTTTAAACCCTACATAATTATAAAACATAAAGGTATAAAAATAGGTATTATAGGATTGACTACCATAGAGACAGTAACTAAAGCTACGCAAAAAAATATGGTGGGGCTGACAATATTACCACCGGAGGTAGTAGCACAAAAGTATATTGACGAAGTAAGGGGAAAAGGCGCTAAAATCGTAATTTTATTGTCACATATAGGTAGCGCGCAAAATCTAAGTGGAGACATTGTGGGAGAAATAACAGGGGTCTTAACAAAAGTACATGACGTTGATTTGGCGGTTACAGGTCATACGCACATGTTAGTAGCAGGCAACTACAGGCATATTCCCGTGTTGCAAGCTGGCTGCTATGGACAGGCAGTAGGTGAGGCACAGATTCTTTATTCAAAAACAGCCGGTAAAGTTAAGTCTGTTCATGTAAAATATGTGCGTGTAAAAGAGCTTCCAGCATATAATGATGAAAAAGTTGGCAAGATAGCTAATGCTGTTACTAGCAAAATTGACACTAAATATAATGAAGTGCTGGCTATTAATAAATATGAACTTACTAATGATATGTTAGGCCAATCGGCTGCGGGAGAATACTTTTGCGATGTTATGCGCAATACTATGCATACAGATATTGTATTTTTTAATGGCGGAGGAGTGCGGGCAGCAGTTCCGGCAGGTAAAGTTACTTATCGAACAATTGAAGATGTATTCCCTTTTTCTGATAATATGGTACAGTTAGAGATGACCGGTGAAGAAGTCAGAGAAGTTTTGGAACATGGCATTAGTAATACGGCGTTGCGTATGCTGAGATTTTCCGGTTTGCAGGTAAGAGCGGACATTACTAAGCCTGAGGGACAACGAATTTTAGCTGTGACCATGTTAGATGGCAAACCCTTGCAAGATACTGCTACCTATTTAGTAGGTACCAATGGTTTTTTATCTTTGGGTGGAGATGGTTTTACAACTTTTAAGAATTGCAAAATTCTGTCTACTTCTACCAGCACGGTGGAAATGTGTACGAATTTTTTAAAAACAGTAAAGAATATAGATTATAAAAGACCAGATGGACGGCTACAATACTAATTCTATAACTTAAAACCTGTAGGTACTAAAAAAGAATAAGAGGAGGAAATAAAAATGATTATAGTAAAAAGTAAAGCAGAAAAATACCAAGTAGAGGTGGCTAATGGTCAAACAACTATTGTGGGTGATATTCCTGAAGATAGAGGTGGCGGCGGAAAATACTTTAGTCCTACGGAGATGTTGGCCAGTTCCCTAGGTACGTGTTTAAATATTACTGCAAGGTTTATTTTAGAAAAACGCAATATAGCCTATAGGGATATAATAACGCAAGTTGACCTAGAAGACGTTGCCGACGAAAAAACCATTTTTAAGTATGCGATTATTATTGATGCTGATATCAGCGACGCCGACAAGAATAAATATGCTAAAATGACTATTGCCGGTTGTCATGTACATAAAATGTTAGAACAAAAATTGGAATTTGTTCCTATAAAATAATAGGTTTTTAGGTGGTTAAGCATTCAAAAGTACTGTCAAGCTTTTTTACTTGACAGTACTTTTGCCATGTTGTATAATTACTCAGGTGATAATATGTTAGCGGATAATGATTTTGAACAACGCATACGTTCAGGCAGATTATATGACTTCTACGGAGGCCTTTTAACGGAGCGCCAGAAAAAAGTTATGGAGCAACATTTTTATAATGACTTATCGTTAGGTGAAATTGCGGAAGAAAATGGCGTTAGCAGGCAGGCAATTCATGACTTGTTAAAGCGGGTAGAACAGACTTTAGAACGTTATGAAGCACGTTTAGGTTTGCTGGCTCGTAGTGATAAGGAAAAAGCAGAACTTTCTGAGGTTAGAGAAATATTAGCTGCTTATATTGCTGAAGGTAATATAGACAAGCGTCTTATAAAAGCACAAAAAATTATACTGGATTTAAGTAACGAAGGTAGGTAGACTAATGATTTTTGAAGGTTTATCAGATAAATTACAAGCGGCAATAAAAAAAATACGTGGCAATAAAGTTGTTACAGAAGAAGAGCTTAAAGCGACACTGCGTGAAGTGCGTATGGGATTATTGGAAGCGGATGTCAATTTTAAAGTAGTTAAGGACTTTGTTGCTAAAGTTAAAGAGCGGGCTGAGGGTCTTGAAGTGCAAACAGGACTTACTGCCGGACAACAAATAGTCAAGGTTGTACATGAAGAGCTTATTGAACTTTTAGGTGGCACACAAAGCAAGCTTACAGTAGCACCTAAGGCTCCAACTATTATCATGTTAGTGGGTCTGCAAGGTGCAGGTAAAACAACAACGGCAGGAAAACTTGCTGGGCATTTACGCAAAAATGGTAAAAAACCACTTTTGGTAGCAGGAGATATTTATCGTCCTGCGGCTATTGACCAGTTGGAAATTTTAGGTAAGCAGCTAGATATTCCGGTTTTTAGTTTGGGACAAGATGTATCGCCGGTAGAAATAGCCCAAAAAGCTATTGATAGAGCTAACGCAATACTATGTGA
Organism: Acidaminococcaceae bacterium; assembly: GCA_029004715.1. GTDB lineage: Bacteria > Bacillota > Negativicutes > Acidaminococcales > Acidaminococcaceae > JAAYAE01. The sequence goes on from JAQVYX010000030.1 coordinate 8,502, forward strand.
TACGGTAATTATTGATACAGCAGGCCGTTTGCATATAGATGAAACATTAATGGATGAATTAAAGAATATTAAGGGAACCGTTTCGCCCCATGAAATATTACTAGTAGTGGATGCCATGACAGGACAGGATGCCGTTACTGTAGCGGATGCGTTTAATAAGGCCTTGGGTATTACAGGTCTTATCGTTACAAAACTAGATGGCGATGCTCGTGGCGGTGCCGTGCTTTCTGTCAAGGCAGTCACAGGTTGTCCGGTAAAATTTGTAGGTATGGGTGAAAAGCTTGATGCCTTGGAGACCTTTTATCCCGATAGAATGGCTTCGAGAATTTTGGGTATGGGTGATGTACTTTCACTTATTGAGAAGGCACAGTCTGTTATTAGTGCTGATGATGCTGCACAAATGGCGGAAACCATGCGTAAGAACGAATTCACTTTGGAAATGTTCTTACAGCAAATGCAACAGATAAAAAAAATGGGCTCTTTGCAATCCATCTTGGGCATGCTGCCGGGCATGGGTAAAATAAGCAAGCAGCTTGAAGGTGCAGAACTAGATGGCAAAGAAGTTGGTCATGTAGAGGCTATTATTCGCTCAATGACCTTGAAGGAACGACGTAATCCTAACATAATTAATGGTAGCCGTCGTCGTAGAATAGCATTGGGAGCCGGAATGCGAGTTCAAGATGTTAACAAATTGCTCAAGAACTTTGAAGAAAGCAAAAAAATGATGAAAAAAGTTCAAGGCATGAATAAGTACGCAAAAAAAGGTGGCTTCAAACTTCCTTTTATGCAATAAATTAAGTTCTTTATATTACTTTAAGGAGGTGAAAATAAAAATGGCAGTTAAAATTCGTTTAAAACGTATGGGTGCTAAAAAGACACCTTTTTATCGTATCGTTGTAGCTGATAGTCGCGCTCCTCGTGATGGTCGTTTCATTGAAAACATTGGCTCTTATGATTCTACCGTACAACCGGCAATCGTAAAAATTGATGAAGAAAAAGCTTTGGCGTGGATGTCTAAAGGCGCACAACCTACTGATACAGTTAGATCTTTGTTTAGCAAAAATGGCTTGATGGCTAAGTTGGCAGCAGCTAAAGAAGCAAAGTAAGGGAGGTTCTTTACAATGAAAGAAATAGTTGAAATTATCGCTAAATCTCTCGTAAGTAATCCCGCTGAGGTCCAGGTGGAGGAAGAGAGGACCGGTACTACCGTTGTCCTCAAACTCCATGTGGCACCGGAAGATATGGGTAAAGTAATTGGTAAACAGGGTCGTATTGCTAAAGCTATTCGTATAGTTATGAAGGCTGCGGCAACTCGTGAAAACGTCAAAGTCATTTTGGACATTGGCTAAGAAGGATGGTTGCATAAATGGATAAAATGGTTGTTAAAGTTCCTGTTACTATTAAAGCAAAAGTAACAGAAGATTTAAAAGCTAAAATTATTACGGAATTAAAAGATGCCGTAAAGGCTGCAAATTTAGACATGGAACAATTTGAATTCAGCGCTAAGAGAGCTATTAATGAACAAGCTAATCAAGATAGCAATATGCTTGGTGCTTTGCACGAACAAATTGATGTAGAACGTGCTAAGCGCGCTCAAGCTAAAGCTGAAGTTGAAGCTAAACTTGATAGAGCAGAAAAACTAGAATTGGGTAGTGAAGTTGGCCATGGGCAGCTTGAACGGACTGTTGAAATAGAAATTGGCTCCAATTTAGAAGCGCTGCTAGGTGCTGAAATACTAACTGAAGATGGCAAAGTTATTGCTTTTCGGGCATAAGCACATGGACAAGCAAATCGTAATTGGTAAAATTATCGCCCCGCATGGTGTGCGGGGCGAATTTCGTCTGATGCCCTTAACAGATTTTCCGGAACGCTATTTAACAATGAAAAAATTGTTACTGGCAAGTGGTAAAGAATTGACTGTGGTGAAGGCCAGATTTCATAAAAACATGGTTCTAGTTGTAGCAGAAGAAATAAATTCTATGGATGAAGCTGAGCTTTTACGCGGGGAAAAAATCGTTGTTAACACTAAAGATTTACCGCCCTTGCAAGAGGGGCGATTCTATGTTGCAGATCTTATTGGTTTTAACGTTACTACGCTTACCGGCGAAGAAGTGGGCAAACTATCTGATGTAATAACTACTGGCAGCAGTGATGTATTCGTCGTAAAAAGTGCGGAAGGCAAAGACATCATGATTCCAGCCATAGATACTCACATTAAAAAAATTGACACTAATGGTAGGACTATTATGGTAGTACTGCCGCAATGGATTGATTAATATGGAGTTTATTTTTATAACATTATTTCCTGAATTAATTGAACAGGCATGTGGGCACAGCATTATTAAAAGAGCTGTGGACGCAGGCCTGTTAAGTGTATATTGTGTTAACCCAAGAGATTTTACTACTGATAAGCATCGTACTGTTGATGATACGCCTTGCGGTGGTGGTGTAGGCATGGTTTTAAAACCGGAACCGTTTTCAGCCGCTATTGCTGTAGCAAAAAAACGCTCACCACAAGGACTTATTGTGGCTTTGACGCCTGGAGGAAAGACGCTTTGTCAAAAACAAGTAGAAAAACTGGCTGGGCAAGGGCAGGATTTGATTTTTCTTTGTGGACACTACGAAGGGTTTGACGAACGCATATTGGAACAGGCGGATATAAAAATTTCTATAGGTGATTATGTTTTAACCGGTGGTGAATTACCGGCTTTGGTTATTATGGATGCTATAGCACGTTTTATCCCCGGTGTTCTTGGTAAAGCAGCAAGTGCGGAGGAAGAATCTTTTAGCTCTTCTTTACTTGAATATCCGCAATATACAAGACCCATAGATTTTGAGGGCGCAAAAGTTCCGGACGTACTGCTTTCAGGAAATCATGCTGCTATTAAACGTTGGCGTCGCAAAGAAGGCATTCGTGCTACCTATTGTTTCCGTCCTGATCTTTTGGCAAAGGCTAATTTGGAAGAGGGAGATGGTAGCCTTTTACTGGAAATAATAGAGGAATTAAAGGGGAAACAAAATGAGTAAATTGTATTTAGGATTGGTGCATTATCCGGTTTATAATAAACATATGCAGGTCATCGCTACGGCTGTGACCAATTTTGACATACATGACATTTCTCGCACTGCCAGAACATATGATGTAGAAAAATATTTCGTAATTCATCCTTTGGAAATTCAAGCGGAAATCATAAAGAAAATTACCGACTATTGGCAAAACGGTTATGGAAAAGAATACAATCCTGACCGTAGTGAGGCCTTAGAGCGAGTACAATATATTCCTTCCATTGAGGAGGCTATTGCTGAAATCACTGCAATTGAAGGAAAAGTTCCTTTAACAGTGACTACGGATGCTAGAACTTATCCTAATACAGTAACTTATGGATATGTTCGAAAGCTGCTTAAGCAAGGTCAAGAACCTATTTTCTTACTTTTAGGTACAGGTTTTGGTATGGAAAAGGAGACTATGGCTAAATTTGATTTGATTTTGGAACCTATTTGGGGACCGGGATCTTATAATCATCTTTGTGTGCGCTCAGCAGCAGCTATAATGCTGGATAGGCTTGCCTCAGTAGAACATGAGAAATAGTAAAAAATGCTTGCAGAGCCTAGGGGTCTGTGTTATAATGAGAAGCATGTAAAAACGGGCGGTCCGCTGTTAGCGAGGCTAGACATGAACGTCTTGGATTTTGAGGAGGATATAATGAATATTATTGAAGCAATTGAAAAGGAACAACTTCGTTCCGACATCCCTGACTTCCGAGCAGGGGACACCGTAAAAGTGTTTGTAAAAGTAGTCGAAGGTACTAGAGAACGTATTCAGTTATTTGAGGGAGTTTGCATTGCTCGCAGTGGTGGTGGCCTTCGTGAAATGTTCACGGTACGTCGTATTTCATCCGGTGTTGGTGTAGAGAGAACTTTCCCACTACATTCCCCGAGATTGGAAAAAATTGAAGTAGCAAGACGTGGCGTTGTGCGCAGAGCCAAACTTTATTATTTGCGTAAATTAACCGGTAAGGCAGCTCGTATTAGAGAACGTCGCTAATCGGAATCTAAGGGGGACTGTGAAATCAGTCCTCTTTTATTTTTATAAGGAGCGAATATGACGAATCAAAAAGAAACAAGCAGTTGGCAAGATACAGTTAGCGATTGGATGATTTCAATTATTGTGGCCGTTGTATTGGCCTTTTGCATTAGAACTTTTATTGTAGAACCTTATTTAGTTTCAGGAACATCAATGGTCCCTACTTTACAAAATAGGGAACGTCTATTGGTAAATAAATTTATTTATTTTGTAGGCGAACCTAAAAAAGGGGAAATCGTTGTTTTTAAGTATCCTAGTGACACAACTAGAGATTTTATTAAACGTGTTATTGCTACTGGTGGCGATACTATTGAAATGGTTGATGGTAAAGTATTCGTTAACGGTACGCAGCTTAAAGAACCATATATTAAAGAACCTTTTCATTCTAATTACCGCAAAGTAGTTGTTCCCAAAGGACATATTTTTGTCATGGGAGATAATCGTAATAATTCTGAAGATAGTCGCTTTAATGATGTAGGCTTTGTGCCTGATAACCTAATTAAAGGTAAAGCGAGCGTTATTTTTTGGCCGTTTGCTAACTGGCGTAGTTTGCCATAATAGGTTATATAAGGGGGTAACTCCATGGATTTTAAAATTCAATGGTTTCCTGGTCATATGATGAAAGCTAAGCGCATGATGGAAACCCAATTAAAATTAGTAGATGTTGTTGTTGAAATGTTAGATGCACGTATACCACGTTCTAGCTCCAATCCTATGCTTATTGATATGCTGGGGAATAAACCAAAGGTAGTAGCACTTAATAAGTCTGATATGGCAGATAAAGAGAAGACAGAACTTTGGGTTAAAGGCTTAAAGAATAAAAGTTTTGCAGTAGTACAAGTTGAGTGTGCAACAGGAAAAGGCGTAAAGCAATTAATTGCAGCGGTGCAAAATGCAGCCCGTCCTATTAGTGAAAAATGGGCAAAAAAGGGTGTAAAAAACCGTTCTATTCGAATAATGATTGTAGGCGTACCTAATGTTGGTAAGTCGACTTTAATTAACCGTTTGGTAGGAAGAACTAAAGTAGCTGCTGAAAATAGGCCAGGCGTAACTCGTGGTCAACAGTGGATTACAATTGCTAAAGGCTTAGAGCTTTTGGATACTCCAGGCGTGTTATGGCCTAAGTTTGAGGATCCTCAAATAGGATTTGACTTAGCTGTAACCGGGGCAATAAGAGAAGACGTGTTTGATAGAGGAATTGCTGTAGATATTTTGCTAGAAAAATTGCAAAGAGAATACCCTGAACAAATATGTAATAAATACGGTGTTGAATTATCGAAAACTGATACGGCAAACGATGTTAAAGCAAAAATTGCGATAGCTCGAGGCTGCTTAAAAGCCGGCGGTATCTTAGATCTTGATAAAGTAATCCAGTTGGTACTACGGGACTTTAAAACCGGGCGCATGGGAAACTTTACTTTAAACGAACCACCCCGAAATTTATAGGACCAGAAATGGTCCGTTTTTTTTTGCATTTCTTCTTAAAAATAAAAGTGGGTGCGTATTTTACGTTCCTAAGATGAGGTATGGACAATGAATATTAAAGAAATCAAAGAAATTTTGCAAAATAATCCCACACCAGACCAAGTAAACGGACTAAAAACTGATGAACGTGCCGGTGTGCAAAAATTATTGTCAGCTTACTTCAAACATTTAGAGGAGGAAGCAAAAGAAGTATTGCGCTTTGCTGCAATGCTAACCTTCGAAAAAAAATATTGGCAACAAGGAATTAAATATGTAGCCGGTTGTGATGAAGCTGGTAGAGGACCACTGGCTGGACCTTTGGTTGTGGCAGCGGTAATTTTGCCGGAAGATATCTTCATCAACGGCCTTAATGATTCCAAAAAAATAAGTGCTACAAAACGTGATATTCTCTATACAGAAGTATGTGCCAAAGCACTAAGCATTACCGTTAACATAGTTGGACCTAAAGACATAGATGAACATAATATTTATCAAGCTACTAAAATCAGCATGGAAAAATGCTTAGTTAATCTAAAACCCTATCCTCAGGTGGCGCTCATTGACGCTATGCCAGAGAGAATTGACAACATGCAGATTGAGTCCCTCGTCCATGGTGATTCCCGTAGTGCCAGTATTGCAGCAGCTTCTATTATTGCTAAGGTAACTAGAGATAGAATTATGATAGAATTAGATAAACAATATCCTCAGTATGGCTTTGCCGGGCACAAGGGTTATGGCAGTCAAAAACATATGGACGCGATAACTGATTTCGGACCTACTATCTGGCATAGAAGAAGCTATGAACCTATTAAAAGCTTATGTTTAAAACAAGATATAGGGAAAGGAGTAGACGAAAATATTCTTAAAACGCTTAAATAGAAAGGAGTTGTAGACTTGCATTCTCGTGCTCAATTTGGTCAGTGGGGCGAGGAAACAGCGTGCAATTATTTAATCAAAAAAGGATATAAAATAGTGACACGCAATTATCGCTCTAATTTTGGTGAAATTGATATTATCGCAGAAAAAAAGGGAGGAATAATTTTTGTTGAAGTAAAAGCTAGGAAAACCCTGATGTTTGGTACTCCGGCAGCGGCAGTAACCAAAGCTAAACAAATAAAAATTCATAGAACGGCATTTCAATACTTACAGACTAGCACTAAACGTTATAGACAATTTTGGTTCGATGTAGTGGAAATTTATGTAGACGCAGGTAAGACCACTATTAATCACATTCAGCACTGTTTTTAAAATATTCGTAATAGGTGGGAGAGAAATGTACGCAAAAACTTATGGAGAAACAACATGTGGCATAGATGGAGAAGAAATAATTGTTGAAGTAGACATAGCAAATGGATTACCTGGTTTCGATATTGTAGGGTTACCGGATACAGCGGTAAAAGAATCACGAGAGAGAGTAAAAGCGGCCATTAAGAATTCTGGTTTTCGTTTTCCCAGTGTACATATTACGGTGAATTTAGCACCGGCAGATTTAAAAAAAGATGGCTCTGGCTTAGATTTACCTATTGCAGCAGGCATTTTGTTGGGAACAGGACAAGTACTTTGTTCCAACATTGAAGACATAATATTTGCTGGAGAATTGGCATTAGATGGCAGTATTAGAGCAATTAAAGGTATTTTGCCTATGATTATAAAGGCAAAAGAAGTGGGGAAAAAAGAAATTTTCATACCTCAAGGCAACACCCCAGAGGGAGAATTAGTAGATGGCATTATAGTTTATACCCCGGCTAGTTTGGAAGAACTGGCCAAACATCTAAACGGACAAGCTAAACTAACTTCCTTACCTAAACATGCACTTAATTTAGCTATTAACTATTCCTCACAAGTCGATTTTGCCGATGTTCAAGGACAGCTAGTTGCCAAAAGAGCCTTGGAAATAGCAGCGGCAGGAGGACATAATGTTTTAATGGTAGGGTCGCCGGGCGCAGGTAAGACAATGCTGGCAAGGCGGCTGCCTACTATTTTGCCACCTATGACAGAAGAAGAGGCATTAGAAGTAACCAAAATTTATAGTATTTCCGGACTTTTAAGTAGGACGCGAGGACTAGTATTAGAACGGCCATTTCGTAGTCCTCACCATACAATTTCCCATAATGCTCTTATTGGCGGTGGCAGTGTACCCAAACCGGGTGAGGTAACCCTTAGTCACAATGGAGTTTTATTTTTGGATGAGCTGCCTGAGTTTTCTCGTAGTGCCTTAGAGGTATTGCGGCAACCGTTAGAAGATGGTTTTGTAACTATTAGCAGGGTACAGGCTTCTTTATCTTTTCCAGCTACCTTTATATTAGTATCGGCGGAAAATCCTTGCCCCTGTGGATTTTATGGAGAGGATGACGGGGTGCACGAATGTACTTGCCGGCCCAATGAAATAGAACGTTATCAAAAGAAAATATCCGGCCCTTTATTGGATCGTATTGATATACAAATTCAAGTACCAAGACTTAATTACAAAGAAATAAAAAACACTTTACCGGTGGAAAGCTCTGCAACCATCAGAACAAGGGTGAAAGCAGCCAGAGAGATCCAATTAAAAAGACTCAAAGACACCAATTTTCATTGTAATGCGGACATGGGGCACAAAGAAATCAAGGAATATTGTACTCTTGATACTCAGGCCGAAGTGC
>JAQVYX010000031.1 GCA_029004715.1 Acidaminococcaceae bacterium
GCTGCATCATCTTCAAATATGACTAAATGGGTAGCAATAGGGTCTATATGGTCGAATTCATGTTTAAAGCCTTGTTCCTCAATAAATACTTTTTGTCTAATATTTTTAGCTTCTATGGGTAAGCCTTTATAAAATGCAAAGTTCATAAGTAGCGTCTCCTTACTAATTTTATTTAACATTATAACATATAGGTATAAAATATATAATTATAGTATAAGGCCTTTGGCCCTAAAAAGGTTTAAATCTCTTCCTTCCTAGTATATTTATTTATGCTATAATTTTATTACCAAATAGAAAGAGGCGATATTTATGCGGGTCATAGACCTAAATACGTGGCCAAGAGCTATTCACTATCATTTTTTTAAGCGTATGGATTATGCACATTATTTAATTTGTTCTAATGTTGACGTTACTGATTTTTTGGCTAAGTGCCATAAAAAAGATATATCTTTTTACTACGCCATGATTTATGCGGCAACTGTTGCTTTAAATAAGGTGGAGGCTTTTAAGTATCGTATTAGGTGCGAAGAGGTTGTCTTGCACAAAACGATACACCCTTCTTTTACGGCAATGCAAGAGGGTACTGATCTTTTTAAGATGGCCACAGTGGATATGACTTCCGATTTAGAAGAATTTGTAGAGAAAGCCAAACAAAAAACAGATGAACAAAAAGAATATTTTGTTAAGCAAGATGTAGAGGGCAGAGATGATTTAATTTATATTACCTGTGTGCCATGGGTATCATTTACCAATTTATCGCACACAATTTCGTTTAATAAGGAAGATTCGGTGCCGCGGTTGGCTTGGGGTAAATATTTCCAAGAAAATGGTAAAACATTGTTGCCTTTTTCTATAGAGGCTCATCATTCTTTTGTAGATGGTATTCACATGGGCCAATATTTTACTTGTTTACAAGAATATTTAGACGCCTACAAATAAAATCAGGGGGTTTGGGCATGAAAAAAATTTTAAATGAACTTGTTGATAAATCTTTTGCCGCTTTGGTAAAAGATGCACAGGAGATAATGAGTATTGAAAGTGTATTGGATGAGAGCACAATGGGTACAGGTGCTCCTTTCGGCAGCGGTATTGCTAAGGCACTAGAGACTATGCTGTCTAAAGCTGCTGACATGGGATTACTAACTAAAAACCTAGAAGGATATGCTGGGTATGCACAACTGGGAAAAATCGGAGAGCAGGTGGCCGTTTTAGCCCATTTGGACGTGGTGCCGGCAGACGGAGATGGTTGGTTATTTCCACCTTATGCTGCACAGATAGCTGACGGTAAATTGTATGGTCGTGGTTCTATGGACGATAAGGGACCGGCTCTTGCTTGTCTTTATGCTCTGAAAGCCATTAAAGACAGCGGACTACCTATTAATAGACATGCTCGCCTTATATTAGGTACGGATGAAGAGAGTTTTTCTCGTGGTATTAAATATTATTTGCAAAAAGAAGAGCCACCTGCTTGTGGGTTTTCCCCTGATGCCGAGTTTCCGATAATTCATGCGGAAAAAGGCATACTCCATTTTTCTTACCGCTTAAAACTTACTAAGCCGGTTCCTCATATTATTTTTCTAAAGGCGGGGGATCGTATTAATGTGGTTCCTGATTTGGCGGAAGCGTTGGTTACAGGAATTGCACAAGAGACGGTGACGGCGCAAATAAAGGCCCTAGGACTTGAGCAACATTTCACGGTGGCATCAGGCGGCGAAACCTTAAAAATAACTTCTCTGGGCGTTACAGGCCATGCTAGCATGCCTGAGAACGGCTATAATGCTATTCAAAACATGCTGCAGTTAATGGCAGTTCTTTTACCCGGGGAGGATTGTGGCAGCAAAATTATTAAGTATTTGGCAAGGAATTTAAAGATGGAAACTAACGGAGTATCTTTGGGTATTGGTTGCCAAGATGAAATATCAGGTGCTTTGACGCTTAATACTGCTACTATGCAGCTTGATGACAGGGAAATTATGTTGCAATTTGATATTCGCTATCCGGTGACTTATGAGGGGGAAAGACTTTTATCCAAGCTTAAAGACTTGGCGGAAAAGCTGGGAGTAGAGTTTACTATAATTCAGCATGCGGCGCCGTTATATGTAGAAAAGGATTGCCCTTTTATTAAAGTTCTGCAAGAAACGTATAAGGATTGTACAGGTGCTGAGCCTGAAATTTTTGCTATTGGCGGTGGGACTTATTGCCGTTCAGTAGAAAATACGGTGTCTTTCGGTCCGGTATTCCCCGGACAGCCGGAATTAGCACATCAGTGTAATGAATATATCGCTTTAGAGGATTTGCGTAAGATAACCAAGATTTATGCGCAAGCGATCTATAATTTGCTTTATTAACGAGAATAAGATAAAACTAAAACGCTCACTTAGTGAGCGTTTTAGTTTTATGGGGTATAATTATTGAATTTTGATGGCATGCTTAAAACAAAAACTAGCGCAACGCCCACAGCGCATACAATCAGGGTTGGTAAACCCTGAGATTTTACCGCGATCTTTATAGGGGGAAAGTCCCATAGGGCAAGTTTTGGCACATAGTCTGCAGTAGACGCAGTCGGTGGTGATCATAAGTTTAGCTTTTTTAGGTGCCAGCATTTTTCCTACGGTGCCTGCCGGACAAATATTGCACCAAGAACGAGCTGGTGCTATGGTCATAAGACCAATACTCATGATAGTGGAGGACCAGAGAAGTTTAGTGAGAGCAAGTCCCATAGAAGGCCAATTGCCCCATTTGGAAAACACTATATAACCCAAGAACCCAAACATGATGATGAACATACCGTAGCGTAGCCAGTGGCTTTTAAGCCAAAGAGGGCGTCTATGACGAATGAAGAGCCCAAAGAGATCTTGAAAACTGCCATGGGGGCACAGATGAGCGCACCACCAGCGACCGGAAAAGGGTGCTAAGATAAAAATTGGCAATACAAAGAGCAGGACGGAAAATATACCTAGTATGGGCCTAAAAAGTCCCATAAATAAAAACGCTATATATATAATAAATAAAAATTTAAACATAATATACCTCACTTCTTTGTGAAACACTCATTTTAGTATAACAAATAAAAAACTTGGGGACAAGAATATAGTCGGTTTTAAGTTAAACTCTGTACGCTATATTACATATTTATGCGTTGACAAGCACAAAAGGCAGTGTTAGCATAAGTAAAAGACAATATAACGCACGAAAGTGCAATTTTTACTGGGGGGTTTAAAATGTTAACAGAGAGAATAGAAAATATCAGACAAAATTATGTGAATGCCAAGCCGGCAATTTCTACAGAGAGGGCATATATTTGGACACAATCCCATATGAAGACAGCGGGAAAAGCCACATGTATTCGTCGGGCCCAGGCTTTTTATGATACCTGTGCTCAGCTATCTGTACATATATTTGAGGGAGAACTTATAGTTGGTGCTATTGGAGAATTTCGTAAGTGTGGTATTTTGACTCCTGAGTTTTCTTGGAAATGGGTTGATAAGGAAATGGAACATTTTGCTGATCGCCCTCAGGACCCTTATGTAATGACTAAAGAGCAATGCGATTTTGTGCGCAAGGAAATATTCCCGTATTGGCAGGGTAAATCCTTGGAGGAGGCTTTCTTGGCCCGTATTCCTACAGAAACTGCTAAAATTGGTGTAGATACAAGCATAATTGATAGCGATTCCAAATGGAGGCAGGCAGTAGGTGAGGTAACTCCTGATTATCAAGATGTGCTTTTCCCCAAAGGCTTTGGGGGCATAATTAAAGACGCACAAGAAAAAATAAAAAAATTAACGGCAACAAGCACAGACGATTTAGCTAAAAAAGATTTTTATGATTCTATAATTCTGACTTCCCAAGGAATTATTCTCTATGCCCATAGGTACGCCGATGCTGCGGAAAATTTGGCCAAAGTACTACCTGAAGACAGTGAACGCAGAGCAGAATTAATAGAAATTGCGGCTATTTGTCGTAAAGTGCCGGAAAATCCGCCTACTACTTTTAAGGAAGCCATGCAGTTTGTCTGGTTTACTCAGGTTGGTGGCATTATTTCTGAAAATCCTTTATCTTTAAATCCGGGACGTTTTGATCAATATATGTACCCTTATTACCAAAAAGATGTAGCTGAAGGTAAAATCACTCAAGTTGAAGCTCAGGAACGTATTGAAGCTTTGTGGCTTAAGTATTCTGACTGGGTTTGGACTATTTCCGCTAATACTGCCGATTATTTTGCCGGGTACAACCAATTCCAAAATCTTACTATAGGTGGTAAGACTAGAAAAGGATTAGATGCTACCAATGATTTAACCTATATGTGCATGAAGGCAACGGCTGAAGCAAAAACCCATCAGCCAGGTCTTAGTGTGCGTGTTCACGCCGATTGTCCACAGGAATTTTTGGGAGCAGTAACTGAGCTAGTAAGCCAAGGAACAGGTTTTCCTGCTATTCATAATGATAGCGTAGGTTACCAAATGCTTTTAAATGCCGGTTATGAACAGGAAGATGCTAGGGACTGGAATAATTGTGGCTGCGTAGTTCCCCATTATAGAAAAACCGGCGAATGGACGGCTGCTGTTAATGTTAATTTTGGTTCGGCCTTAGAGTATGCTTTAAACCAAGGCAAAAGTAATATGACGGGGAAAAAGATGGGTCTTTGCGAAAAAGCAGCTAAAGATTTTATAACTTATGACGAGGTAGAAAAGGCTTTTTATAAGCAGTTTGACAATTTGTGCAAGCATGCTATTATTTTAACAATCACCGCTCAACGTATTCATCAAGAGATGGTGCCTCGGCCCTTTCTTTCTTCCACTATAGAGGCTTGTATTGAAGACGGTAGAGATCTTTCTATGGGTGGGGCGAAATACAATATTGGACCTGTTATTACCGGTATTGGTTTGGCTGTAGTAGCAAATTCTCTAGCGGTAATAAAAAAGCTGATTTTTACTGATGCGGTTTGCACTATGGAAGAGTTGGCTAGTGCAGTTAATAATAATTGGGTAGGCTATGAGGCTTTACGCACGAAAGCTCAAGCTGTACCCAAATATGGTAATGATGATGACTATGTAGACACAATCGCACTAGAAATTGCCAATCATTATTATAAGGAAATTCATCAGTATAAGGATATTTTTGATGCACCATTTAATACGGCTTTTATGGGTATTTCTAATTATATTCCTATGGGACGGGTGCTTGGTTCTACGCCTGATGGCCGCTTGGCAGGAGAACCTTCCAGTGAAGGGGTTTCGCCCTATGTGGGTACAGACCACGGTACTCCTTTAGCTGCTATGCGCAGCGCCGCTAAGATAAATCAAGAAATTCATTCCGGAGGGACTTTGTTAAATTTACGTCTTAACCACGATTTAGTTGCGACGAAACGCGGGCAAGCAAATTTAGGAGCTATGATTCAGGCCTTTTTCGCATTGGGAGCCTTCCATGTACAGTTTAATACTATTTCTTCTAAAGTACTGCGGGCCGCACAGGCTAAACCGGAAGCTTATAAAGATTTGTTGGTAAGAGTGGCCGGTTATAGTACTCAATTTGTTAATTTATCCAAGTCTATGCAAGATGCCATTATTGCTAGAACGGAGCATGGGGAATTATGATTACCCAAGACAGCGGTTATATTATGCAATTACAAAATATGTCCGTAAATGATGGGGAAGGTATTAGAACCAATATTTTTTTAGCGGGATGTCCTATGACTTGTCCTTGGTGTTCTAACCCTGAAGGGCAAACATTAATTAACCCCATGACGAAAATAACGACGGTGGATGAAGTGGTGACTTTTGTTAAAAAACAGATGCTCTTTTATCGTTATTCCGGGGGAGGAGTAACTTTTTCCGGAGGGGAAGCAACCGTACAAGCAGAATTTTTACGTAGCATGACCAATGCTTTTTATGATAGGGGTATCTCTTTGGCCATAGAAACTTGCGGAGCTTTTGCTTTTCCGGTGGTTAAGGATATTTTGGCCAAGATGGATACTATCTTTATTGACATTAAACATATGGATCCAGTCCAGCACAAAAAGTGGACAGGGTATGCTTTAAATCCTATCTTGGAAAACATTTGTTCTGTAGATACTCTACAAAGCAATTTAGTTATTCGCGTACCTCTTATAGTGGGAGTTAACGCTGACGAGGAGAATTTAGTAGCAATTTTAAATTTTCTGCGTAATAATTTACGCAAGCCACAAATTGAATTTCTGCCTTATCACACTTACGGTGAAGAAAAATATAGGCAGTTAGGCAAGGCATTGCCGGATGTTAACTTTCACACGCCGACAGAAGAAGAGCAGAATTTAGCGATTAAGCTGGCTTGTGCATTTGGCGTAGAAGTAGTATCCTATCGGTAAGAAAATCACAGGACAAAGGGGTCTGTAGTTTATGCAAGAGCACAATGCCATTGAGAATTTAAATGCAATAATTTCCGCTAATTTGAAAAGATTGCGACGAGAAAAAGAACTAACATTAGATACCTTATCTGAAATTACAGGTGTTAGCAAAAGTATGCTGGGACAAATAGAACGAGGTGAATCAGCGCCATCTGTAGCAACTTTGTGGAAAATATCCACAGGTATGAAAATATCTTTTACTTCCCTTATGGTGGAAAATAAACAAGAAGCACAGATTATCGATAACGAAGATATCGTTCCCCTGACTAATGGGGATGACAGCTTTAAACTCTATCCTGTATTTCCCTTTGAACCGGGGAGAAACTTTGAAATATTGAATATTGAAATGGAGCCGGGGGCCGAGTCTTTATCGTTGCCTCATGATCTGGGAACAGAAGAGTTTGTAATGGTCTATAGCGGGCAAATGACGCTGCTGGTAGGAGATGCTTCCTATACTCTTAATGCTAATCAGTCCATTCGCTACCAAGCGGATAAGAAGCATGGTTATGCTAATAAAGGGGTAGAAAAAGTTAAGCTTTGTATGGTTATATATTATGCTTAGAGAACAAAAGTTATGGTAATCTAAGCTAATTAAAGCCGGTATTGGTGTAATTATATTTACAAAAATAAAGAGAAAATATTTGCAGAAAAAAGATTCTTGACAAGTTCCTTAGCTTCGGTCTAAAATAATTATTAACAACTTAATATTTAACTTCTTATCTAGAGAGGCGGAGGGACTGGCCCTATGACGCCCGGCAACCACGGTTTACCGTATGGTGCTAATTCCAGCAGACCTACGCGTCTGGAAGATGAGAATGCGATGCATGTTTTTTGCAGCCATTCTTTTAGGAATGGCTGTTTTTATTTATATTTTTTTAAGAAGAGGAGTAGCTGCGACGGTGCAGCACACATGTATATGAAAATTTCTGAACTATTTGCACAAAAACGCCCGGTGGTATCCTTTGAGGTTTTTCCTCCGAAACCGGATTCCCCTTTTGAAACAGTATTAGAGGCTGTGGAAGCCTTACATAGTTTAAAACCCGACTTTATCAGCGTTACCTATGGTGCAGGTGGTTCAACGCAAAATAAGACCTTGGAATTGGCACAGTACATAAAAGATGCTTATGGTATTGAGGCGTTGGTTCATTTAACTTGTATTACTAATAGTCTGGAAGATATTGAAAAAATATTAAAGGAAATTGAGGATCGTGGTTTAGAAAATATTTTGGCTTTGCGCGGGGATCCACCTAAAGATTGGCAAGGTTCTGTGTATAAGATTCATGCTACAGATTTAGTTAAAAGCATAGCTAAGCGTAAAAAGTTTTTTATTGCCGGAGCTGCCTATCCTGAAGGGCATCCGGAAGCGGCAAATCCTAAGGAAGATTTACGACACTTAAAAGAAAAGGTAGAGGCTGGCGCAGAGCTTTTAATTACCCAAATAGCTTTTGACAACGATTACCTCAAGCGTTTTCGAGAGGGGGTGGCACATGCTGGCATTACGGTTCCTATAACCGCCGGCATAATGCCCGTGTTTAGTGCAGGCCAGATTGCGCATATCTGTGGCCTTTGCGGGGCTACGTTACCGTCGCAGCTGGTGGATATGCTAAACAAGTATTCCCATAATCAAGATGCCTTGCAAAGCGCTGGCATAGAATATGCTTGCAGGCAGATTAATGACTTAGTGGATGCAGGGTTTGACGGTATTCATATCTATACAATGAATAAACCGCTTTTAGCTAGAGCCATTCTTTCAGGCACTAACTTAAGATAAAATTGAAAAAATAGTTAATTAGCTTAATTATTATGTTTATTAAGATGTACCTTTTGCTTTGGCCACGCTATAAATAAAACCACAACAACTTTAGAGTTGTTGTGGTTTTTATTTAAAAAACAGTTAAAGAAGTTATTTGAATTTGTTAATAATTAATGGTAAAATTACAATTGTAATTTGTATAACAATTGTAAGGAGATGCAAACAGTGAAAGTGGCTAAAGCTAGAGAGAAAAATTGTGAACAATCTCAGAAACAATTAGAATTTTTGCAACAAGTATACCAAACATTACCTTGTGCTATTGTTCAATGCACTAATGATGATGCCGTTAAAATAATAAATGCTAATGCAGCTGCTTGCACTATCCACGGCTATATGGAGATGGATAGTTTTTTGGCAGATATGCAACGTATAGGCGGGATATTTAACTCTATTTATCCCCCAGATCGCAAGCGAATGAAAGAAATTATTAGATTAGTTAGGCAAACAGCACAACAACAAGATTATGAACTGCGTATTTTGCAACCAAATGGAATGTTAAGGTGGATTCGTGGAGTTTTGGTTATAACTACCGGTGAAGATGGTGCGAGTGTTTTGCAAAACACTTATATGGATGATACGGAGCGCGTGCGCACCGCAGCTAGAGAACATTGGCAGGATGAACGTTTTAAAATTTTGGTGGAAGCCATGCGCACTGTAATTTTTGATTATGATCAATTTAAGGACATCATGAATTATTCTGTCACGCTTACTAATAATACTGTAGAAGATTTAGTTGTGGAGGATTACTTAAAAAATCTTAATGATAGTAAAGTTATCGAACGACCTTTTATAGAGGAGCTTAGGCAAAGATTACGAGCTGCCAGTAAATATGTAACGCGAGATAGTTATGAATGTAAGGCTGATTTTTTTGGACAAGGTTTCCGCTGGGTTAAAATTTATTATACCAGCATTGCTGATCCTGGAGGGAATATATATCGAATTGTTGGACGCGTGGATGACATTCAAGACAGGAAAGTAGCACAGGAATGTTATCAGGAAGAACTGAAGATTCGCGCTAATATGAGCAAAGACTTGATTGCTTCTCTACGTATTAATATTACGCAAGATGTAGTGGAAAAAACACAGGCTTCTTTTTCTCGGGGAGAAATTGTTAAAGAAGGAATGAATAGGGAACAGGTTATAAAAAGTGTCGCTCAAGGTTTACTAGATGATGTGGAGCGTAAAAAATTTGCCGATTTTTTTGAAGCAGAGGCTATGAAAAAAGCATTTGCTACTGGGAATAAGGATTATGCCACTAATTTTCGCACTATAGGATCTGATGGCACTATTTCTTGGTTGGAAGCAAATGTTAAATTTCTTGAACATCCTGTAAATAAAGATATTATTGCTTTTGTCGCTATTCGCGATATTAACGATAAAATAATGCGCTCTAGCGTAATAGAATTGCTTATGGGTTCTGAATATGACTACATTGCAATCGTTAATGTTAATAATGGTCATTTTAAATTACTTGCGGCTAATCCAAATGAAAAGGCAATACCTCCTACCAAGGGAGAGAATTATGATTATATTGTAGAAAAATATGCAGAAATGTACCTGCCGAAGGAAGAAAGGGGCGGAGCAATTAGCGCATTATCTTTAGATACAGTATATCGCCAGTTGGAAGAAAAAGGAAAATACGTTTATTATTGCAGTTGTCATGAAGGCATTAATATTCGCTACAAAAAAAATGAATACCGCTATATGGATAAAGCACATAAGTTGATTATGACGAATCGTACAGATGTTACAAGCACTGTAAAAGAGGAGAAACAACGTAATATGCGGCTTAGAAATGCCTTGCTAGGAGAAAAACAGGCAAATTTAGCTAAGAGTATTTTTTTATCAAGGATGAGTCACGATATTCGTACACCACTTAATGCTATTATAGGCGTAACGTCCTTGGCTTTAGAGGAAATTAACCATCCTCAAAAAGTAGAGGATTATCTTAATAAAGCAAGTGCTGCCAGTAAACTTCTATTAGGTCTGGTTAATGATATTTTGGATATGAGTAAGATAGAAAACAAAGCGATCGAATTACATCCTTCTCGTTATGAATATAGCGAATTCGTCGGCAATATTAATACTATTATTAGTCCTTTGTGTCAACAAAAGAATATAGAATTTATTTTTACTACAGGTATTAGTTGTGCACCTCTTTGGGTTGATAAGGTAAGATTTAACCAAATATTTCTTAATTTCTTGTCTAATGCTGTAAAGTTTACACCTGAAGGTGGTACTGTAGAGTTTTATATTAAAGATTTAAAGCGGGGAAACGATATTATTTTTTGTGAGTATAGTATTATTGATAATGGTATTGGTATGAGCAAAGAATTTCAGAAACACATGTTTGAACCGTTTGCACAGGAATATTGTGAAAAAATGTCAACCATACAAGGTACAGGGTTAGGCATGCCCATTGCCAAGAGTTTAGTAGAGCTTATGGGTGGTACTATTGAAGTTACCAGTGAACTTGGTAAAGGGACAAAGGTTAATATTAGATTTGAGTTAGAGTTGGCTCCGGATAAGGTACCGGAACTAAAGGATCAAAAAGAACAGGATACGAAAGATGCTTTACAAGGCAAGAAAGTTTTACTTGTAGAAGATCATCCTATTAATGCGGAAATAGCAGAAAAACTTTTGACGCGCAAAGGGGTTATCGTCACTTGTGCAGAAAACGGAAAAATAGCTGTGGATAGATTTATTGGATACGAGGAAGGGTTTTTTGATGCCGTATTAATGGATGTTCGTATGCCCGTTATGGATGGTTTAGAAGCAACTCATATTATTCGTTCTTTGGATAGGGCGGATGCTCAAAAAATACCAATTATAGCTATGACAGCCAATGCTTTTGACGAAGATAGAGATGCTACTTTACAAGCCGGAATGGTAGCCCATATTGCCAAGCCAATTAGTCCTAAGGAATTATATAGTACTCTTATTAATAATATATTAGTTTAGTTTAGTGTTCTTTTACTAAACAAGGCAAACAAGTCTATTGGTTCTATTGACATGAAGTTATAATCAGGAATGCTTTCTAGTACTTTGTTTCGAGCTGCTTCTAAATCATGAAACACATCCCATTTGGCAGTAACTTGGCTATGACCTGAAAGCCGTAATAAATATGAAGGATGATATGTTGCTATGCAATCAAACCCTTGTTTGGATTTAAACCATTGACCTCTGCTGCGAGTAATGCGAAGTTCAGGGCTACCGAGATAATGGAGAGCAACGCTGCCCAAGGCAACAATAACTTTGGGCTGAATTATTGCTAATTCTTTTTCCAGCCAGCGAGTAGCACAGCTAGCGCCTTCTTCTATAGTAGGGGTTCTATTACCTTTCGGTCTACACTTAACAATATTTGTTGTTAAAACTCGGTCTCGCGTCATTTTAGCAGCCCAGAGAGCTTTGTCCAAAAGTTGACCGGAAGGACCGATTAGGGGACAACCATAATTATCCTCCACGCCACCGGGGCTTTCTCCAATAAACACTATGGGACTATCTGCATTGCCGAACCAGCCGACGGGAGCAATTGCGCCTTGTCTTAATGGACAAGCGGTGCAATTTAATAGTTGAGTAGCTAATGTTTGCAATTCGTTTGATTTCATATCTAAAAATCACCTCTCTACAATAATTATACAACTAAAAAAAGACATCCTACTAAAAAAATAAAAGTAGGATGTCTTTTTTATGTGGTTTTTATTCTTTTCAATAATATGTTTGCTAAAGTACCTGTAAATAGTCCGGTGGGAATACCTATGGCTATTAATAGGGGTAAATAGCTAAATACAGCTATAGAGTTTAGAAGATATACTGCCATGATAATCTGGCCACAGTTATGCATAAAGGCACCTAAAAGTCCTATGCCTATAGGTGAAAACCAATTTCGTTCAACGGCTATAGACATAAAAACAAAACTAAGAGCAGCACCTCCTAAACCGATAAGAAAGCCAGGTGTAAAAAGTCCGGTAGATAGTATGCCTACCAAAAGTATACGCGTACATAGAAAAAGGCCGGCTTTATTGGTACCATAATTAATTAACACAAAGATAGTTAATATATTGGCCAAACCCAAGCGTGCTCCAGGTAGAGGTAATAAATAGGGGAAAAAATTTTCAGCAATACGCAAGACAATGGCGACGGCCAATAGTACGCCTAATTGTGTTAATTCTTGTGTAGTTAATTTAGCGGATGATGGCATCTGGTGCACCTTCCTTTCCTGTAGCGGTCAAGGTAAGAAGCACTTTTTCCGGTAGGCAGACAATTGTCTGTCCTGGGTTTGTAATTTTCCCTTGGTGAATGCATAGTTTATCGCGGCAAGGGGAGGAGACAACATAGGCTCCTTTATCATCGATGTTTACTATTACGTGGCCATGTTCAGTGGGAATGCTAATTTTCGTGGGTACCTTTATTGTTTGCAAATTTATTTTTTGCAGAATATTTTGTCCATGTTGAACAATGAGAATTTTGCCATCGGTAGTTGGCACATGGCTATGTAAAAAATAGCCCATACCTGTTAAAAAAAGCAGGAATACAAAGAGTAAATAGTCGTTTTTTCGCACTAGCGGACCTCCTTATTTCTCTTTAGTAAATGTATTTCTAAGACCCGGCGACACATAGATTTCGCCCTTAGGATTTACAATAATAGCTTCTATTTGCGGGGTATTTTTTACTACGGAAATCGCCTCTTCGTGAGGTAAAACAAATAGTAGTGTCGAGAAAAAATCTGCAGTTAAGGCAGAAGAAGATACTACTGTAGTGCTTATTGCATTACGAGCAGGCTGACCGGTAGCAGGGTCAAGAATATGGCAGTAGCGTACACCGTTTACTTCGTAGTAACGCTGATAGTCTCCGGAAGTGGCAATGGCCTGACCATTTTTCATTTCTAGAATTCCTAAAATTTCCTGCGGATTACGAGGATCTTGTATACCAATGCGCCAAGGTTTACCATTTGCTTTTGTACCGATAACTTTTATGTTACCACCGGCGTTAATAAGTGCAGAAGTAACGGCTTTGTTTTTGGTGATAACGCTTGCTGCATAGTCAACAGCGTAACCCTTGGCTATGGCGCCTAAGTCGAGGTTACTACCGGCAGTGAGTGTTACAGTGTGGTTGGTAGTATCTAAAGAAAATTTATCGCGGCCACATTTTGCTAAGGCGGTTTTAATTTCTTCAAGTGAAGGAACCGTTTTGGTTTCACCATGTGTCCGCCATACATCAATAATTGGTCCCAAAGATAAATCCAGTGCAGTATAAGGTTGTTCTTTATACATAAGCAGTAGTTTATAAAGGTGATCTCCGACTATAAAAGGTCCTTGCCCATTGTGTTGATTAAGAGCGTAAAGGTCACGTGGTTTATGACTTTTATAGCGGTCTGTTTCATCTTCCACTTCTTTAAAAGCAATAAAAGCCTCATCTGTGGCATTTTTAATGGCTGCTTGGTCTTTGCCGGTGACAGAAATAGTAATAATGGTATCCATAAGAAAACGGGTATCTTGATAAGATTGTTGCTTAAAAAAGCAGCCCGTTGTTAGCAGGCTGCTTATAATTAATAATGAGCTCAGTAGTTTTTTCATTTTGCAGAACCACAACTGCCGCTTAAAGCACAATTGCTACAACCGGTTTTATTTTCCGGTTTATCTAAATTTAAAGGCTTGCTGGTATCAACAGCATCCAAGATGTGAATACATTTGCGTGGACATTTACTAACGCAAATACCGCAGCTTATGCATTTATCATAGTCAATCACGGGCAAGCTTCCATTGGGACCGTCTTCTAAAGTAATGGCTTGCTGCGGACAGGATTTCACGCAAATACCACAGCTAATGCAGGACACTTTGCAATTTACCATTGCTGCCTTGCCTTTATCCCTATTGTTACACATTATATGTATTTTTGTTCCGGCATCTGCTAGATACAAGACCATTTGTGGGCATTGTTTTACGCAAATACCACAACCAACGCATTTTGTGTAATCAAATTGGGGAAGGCCATTATCACCCATAGTGATAGCGTGAAATGGACATGCTTTTTCACAAGAACCAAAACCTAGACAACCATAGTTGCATTGCCCAGGACCGCCAAAGTTTTTAGCTACAACATGACAATCAGGTATTCCTGCATACTCAACAGTACGAGGAGCATTGGTTTTACAACCGTTACAAGCTAGACGGGCTACTTTTCGAGCTACAGTACCTGTATTATCAGTAGATTTGCCCATGACAGCATTAATAGCCTTTTGATTATCAGAAGGGCAAGCCATACACTTAGAAGCATCGGGTGCTTCTCCTGCGACAATGGCTTCAGCCATATTGCAACAACCGGCATAACCACAAGAACCACAGTTAGCTCCAGGTAAAAGAGCCGCTATTTCATCAATACGTGGATCAGTATCCACAGCAAACTTACGACCGGCAATTGCTAAGACGAGGCCGAAGATTCCGCCTAAAACAGCAACCAGAATGACAGCATTTTGCATAATTATTTCAGCTCCTCAATCAGTGTATTCCACTCATGCCCATAAGGGCAATAGACATACAACTGGCAGTTATTAAAGCAATAGGCAAATCTCTCATACATCTAGGCATTTCAGGGCATTCTAGGCGTTCACGCAAGCAAGAGAAGAGCACAATTGCCATAGTATAACCGGCGGCTGTACCAATAGCATTAGTTATAGACTGCATAAAGGTATAGTCTCTTTGTACATTAATTAAAGCAATACCTAAAATTGCACAGTTGGTAGTAATTAAGGGAAGAAATACACCCATTGCCTTATGTAAAGCGGGCATGTTCTTCTTCATAAACATTTCTACTAGTTGTACTAAGGTAGCGATAGATAAAATAAAAACTAAGGTTTTCAAATAGACCAAATCATAAGGGACTAAGAATACATAGTAGATAACCCAAGATAAAATTGTTGCCAAAATCATAACAAAAGCAACTGCTGCACTCATACCTAAAGAATTCTTAAGGTTTTTGGAAACACCCAAAAAAGAGCATAAGCCTAAAAATTGGGTTAAAATAATATTTGTTACAAAAATGGCACCAAATATAATGCCGAAGGTACTATCCATGACGCACCTCGTTTCTTTGACGTAGATAATTTACGGCAGCGAAGACAAAGCCCAAGGTTATAAAGGCACCTGCCGTCAAACTTAAAATTAAAATCGGTTGATAACCGGAGCCGAAAACAGGAATGCCAAAAAGTTTACCGGTACC
>JAQVYX010000032.1 GCA_029004715.1 Acidaminococcaceae bacterium
ATGGGGAGCATTGGACATAAGTGTCATACAGGCTTTAATCCCTGCAAGGTTAGCCGGGTTATGCAGCGGTGCCATAGGTATACACTTTTTTATGTCTTCTATTACCTGCTCATTAATAAACACTGACTCGTGAAACTTTTCTCCGCCGTGTACCACCCTGTGTCCAAAAGCAGTGATCTCGTTTAAGCTCTTTATTACCCCGTAGTCCTTATGAACCAGTGCGTCAAGAACCATTTTTATTCCCTCTGTATGATTCGCCACCGGTCTTTTTATTTCTATGGCGTAGTCATAAACAGAATAATGCTTCATAAAACTTCCATCGGTGCCTATTCTTTCTAAAAGTCCCTTGGATAAAACACTTTTCGACTCGCTGTCTATGAGTTGATATTTTATTGAGGAACTTCCACAATTCAAAACAAATATCTTCAATTTGCCACCACCTTAGAAACTATTAACAGCTTAGCTCTTAAGCTTCAAATGTTTAAGCTGTCGTTGCTCAAACCAAAACATAAGTTGTGTATATAAAATTTTCTAACTGCATGTTCTTAAGCGTTTCGCTCCTATAGCTCAGCGGTTTATCTTCCGCTGAGCTAAGCATAATGTTTTATATTATCTGTATTTACTACAATTTAACTTATAAGTATTCTTTGTTGCTTTTCTCCGCCAAAACGGCTTTGGTCAGCTCTGGCAGGATCTTGGTCATGTCGCCTACGATGCCTACGTCCGCCACGGAAAATATCGGTGCACCGGCATCCTTGTTAATAGCTATTATGTAGTCGGATTCTTCCATGCCGGCAACATGCTGGATGGCTCCCGAGATGCCTACGGCGAAATAGACTCCCGGCCTTACCGTCTTGCCCGTCTGCCCTACCTGCTCATCTTTTCCCAGCCAACCGCTGTCCACTGCCGCACGCGAGCCCGAAACTGTCCCGCCCACTGCCTCTGCCAGGTCGTAGAGGTACTTGAAGTTTTCTTTCCCGCCCACTCCGCGTCCGCCTGATACCAATATCTTAGCGTCTTGGATGTCTATTTTATGGGCTATATGTTTTACCACCTTTTGCACTTCCACGTAGCAGTTGTTCTTGTGGATTCCTGCATCGAAAAGCACTATCTCCCCTGCCGCTTCTTTGTCCCGCAGACGTTTCACCATTACCCCGGGTCGCACTGTAGCCATCTGCGGCCTGTAATCCGGGCACTCGATAGTCGCCATAAGGTTCCCTCCGAATGCCGGGCGCGTCATAAACAGTTCATGTTTCCCTTTATCTACTTCTAAAACCGTACAATCCGCAGTAAGGCCTGTATGTAAGCGTGCTGCTACCCTTGGCGCCAAATCCCTGCCTATGGCAGTCGCCCCCATGAGCAGTATTTCCGGGTTATAGGCCGTAACCGCCGCTGTCAGCGCCTGGGTATATGGTTCTACCGTGTAAGTTTCCAACTCCTCGTCATCTATAACTATTACGCGGTCAGCGCCGTACTCCACCAGATTCTGCGCTAGTTCCTTTATGCCGCTTCCCACAAGCACCGCGCTTACCTTCGTGTCAAGCTCCACAGCTATTTCTTTGCCCTTGCCTATAAGCTCGTATGATACGTTCGTAATTGTCTTATCCACCTGCTGGGCAAAGACAAACACGCCGTGAGATTCTTTATTCATGTTCATTCACCACTTTCTCGCCATCACAGGATGTATTTTTCTTTTAATTTGTCCATTATGAACTGTACCGATTCATCAACGCCTCTTTCAATCTTCATCCCGGCTGCCTTGACGGTTTTGGGGAAAGACTTTACTACTTTCGTGGGCGAGCCTTTTAGCCCTATGTTTTCGTCTTCTACCGGCAGGTCCGCTCGGGTCCAGGTCGTTATTTCCTTTTCCCTGTAGGCGGTGAATATCCCTCCAGGAGTCATATAACGCGGCGTGTTCAGCTCCGCCAACGCGGTGATGAGGCAGGGCATCTGTACCCTTACTTCGTGGTAGCGGTCTTCGAATTCCCTTTTTACCAGGAGGTGCTCTCCCTCGCTTTCAATTGCTGCCGCATAGCTCACGTTCGGTATATTCAGGTGCTCAGCCATTTCCGGTCCTACCTGCGCAGTATCGCCGTCAATAGCCTGACGCCCTGTAAAGATAATGTCGTACCCCAGTCTGCCGCAGGCTGCGGCAAGCGTGCAGGAAGTCGCCCAAGTGTCTGCTCCTCCAAATGCCCTGTCCGTTACCAGTACCGCTTCGTCAGCCCCCATGGCCAGTGATTCCCTCAGCACGTCAGCAGCTTGAGGCGGACCCATGGTTAGTACCGTAACTTCTGCGCCTTTACTATCCTTTATACGTAATGCGGCCTCCAGCCCGGCTTTATCGTCGGGGTTCATTATGCTAGGCACCCCTTCACGGATAAGCGTGCCTTTCACAGGGTCCAGGCGCACTTCCGTGGTATCTGGTACCTGTTTTACACATACTATAATTTTCATGCTTTCATCCCTCCGGTCTCTCTAAGTCTTTATTTCAGCAGGCTGCCGGAGATAACCATTTTCATTACCTCAGATGTGCCTTCGTATATTTCAGTAATCTTGGCGTCACGCATCATGCGCTCTACTTCATATTCCCTTATGTAGCCGTACCCGCCATGCAGCTGCACTGCCCTGTCCGTTACGTATTCTGCTACCCGTGAGGCCTTGAGCTTAGCCATGGCTGCTTCCAGGGAGTATTTCTTCTGGGTGTCCTTGGTCACCGCCGCTTTGTATACCAGGCAGCGTGCCGCTTCTACCTCGGTCGCCATATCCGCCAGCGTGAACTGTGTGTTCTGAAACCCTGCTATGGAACGCCCAAACTGCTTGCGCTCCTTAACATATGCCAAGGAACGGTCCAAGGCTCCTGCCGCAATGCCAAGGGCCTGTGCCGCGATCCCTATGCGTCCGCCGTCCAAAGTGCTCATTGCTATGCCGAAGCCTTTACCTTCCTTGCTCACAAGGTTCTCTTTGGGCACGCGGCAGTCTGAGAAGATAAGTTCGTTGGTTGCCGACCCGCATATACCCATCTTTTTTTCCGGCGTGCCAAAAGTGAAGCCCGGAGTGCCTTTTTCTACGATGAAGCAGGAAATACCCTTCGTTCCTATGGACGAGTCTGTCATGGCAAATACTATGTAGACTTCCGCCTCCCCAGCATTGGTAATGAAGATCTTGCTGCCGTTTAGAACATACTCTTCACCGTCCAGCACGGCTTTGGTCTGCTGCCCTGAAGCATCTGTTCCCGCTCCCGGCTCCGTGAGCCCGAAGGCTCCCAGTTTCTGTCCTGACGCTAAGGGAACAAGGTATTTCTGTTTTTGTTCTTCAGTTCCATATTTATAGAGCAGGTCTGCGCACAAAGACGTATGAGCAGAAACTATGACTCCTGTCGTAGCGCACACCTTGCTCAGTTCTTCAACGCAAAGAACGTAGGTTAAAGTGTCACACCCCTGTCCTCCATACGCTTTGGGAAAGGGAATACCCATGAAACCGAACTTTTGCATCTTCTCCACTGTTTCCCTGGGGAAACGATGTTGTTCGTCTATTTCCTGTGCCAGCGGCTTCACTTCTTTTTCTGCGAAATCTTTAAAAAGCTGCTGGGCCACTTTATATTCTTTCTGCAATGTAAAATCCATAATCTGCCTCCCGGTTGTTTTTAGTATTGCATCAGCTGTGAAGCTCTCAATTTTTTCTACAGCTTTTCTCCTACTTCGTTTGTACTCGTCCTTTATTTATTCATGAAGTTTCTATCAGTACGCTTGGTTAAAAAGGCATCCATACCTTCTACCTGATCGGCTGTTTCAAAACATTGAGCAAATTCTATGGCTTCAATATCCAGCGCATCCTTCATAAACATTTCTCTTCCGTAGTTGATGGCATACTTGGCATGTTTTACTGCGATAGGGGCATTGTCTGCAATGTTCCTAGCCATTTCAAGTGCTCGTTCCAATAAGTCTTCCTGTTTGTATACCGCACTTACCAGCCCTATACGCAACGCCTCTTGCGCTCCTATTGTTTTGCCTGTATAAATAAGCTCCTTGGCCTTGCTCAAAGAACCTATAACTCTAGACAGTCTCTGTGTCCCCCCAAACCCCGGTATAATGCCAAGACATGTTTCCGGTTGTCCAAAGAGAGCATTTTCGCTACAAATCCTGATATCACAGCTCATTGCTAGTTCATTGCCACCACCAAGAGCAAAGCCGTTTACAGCAGCTATAACCGGTATAGATAACAGCTCTATACGCCTAAATATTCCATTCCCATACTTAGAAAACTCCTTGCCTTCCATGAAATTCATTTTATGCATCTCAGATATATCTGCTCCTGCCACAAAGGCTTTCTTTCCCGCCCCCGTTAAAATAACCACACGCACCTGATTTACATCTATGCTTTTAAATACATTTTCCAGATTATTTAGGACTTGCTTATTAAGTGCGTTCAAAGCTTTTTGCCTGTCAATGGTTATAACTGCTATTTCATCGCATATTTCAAGCTTAACAAAGCTCATAAAATATTTCACCTCCATCAGGGATTCACTTTCCTCACTACCGTAACCAAACACATTGTCCCGACTATAAAATATAGGGTTTGAACTAAGTTTGGACTCCGGACTTTTCTTTGTCTCATATAGCATATTTTACTAATGCACGGCAGCCTAAAAATCCCTTATTGGGTGTTCCAAAGCGATGCTCTTACCCTTTTTGTATTAAGTGCTTCTTCCATATTTTCATTTCGCTTCCCTTACCTTGCCTAGCTTTTGGGCAGAAATGTTTTATTATCTGCTCGTTTCGTATATTCCTTCTCCAGCATGGCTTTGTGAGAAAGAAATGCCGGATCATCCATATATTTAGCCTTATTAGGACAAACTATTATACAGGCTTGACATTTAATGCAGATACCGGTAACTTCAAGCGGATTATCCTCATTAATCGAATCCATGGGACAAACAGAAACACATAGCCCACACCTTGTACATTTTCCCTCATCAGTTTTAGGCTTCGCTTTTAGAAATACCGCAGGGCTGCCATCTATGCCTAGAGGTGTGTAGTATTCACCTACAACATCAGTTTTGCTGATTTCAATTGGTTTAGGGATAGTTGTCATATTCCCCATTTTCTCAGCAAGAACTGTAGCAAAACCTTGCATTTCCTCTCTGTCCGCTACGTCAGGACGACCCGGTGCAATCTTATCAGAAAATACATGCTCAGAAACAAAAGCCGCTCCAGCAATGGTATGAAAGTTGTTTTTTTCTAGTTCATTACGCATCTCCAAGAGACAATCGTCGTAATTTCTATTACCAAATACAGCAATAGGTACCGCTAACGCACCATTTCCCTTGGCACAACGTATGTAATATAATAATTTATTCGGGATTCTTCCTGCATAAACAGGTGTGCCCCATATCACTAAATCGTTCTTAGAAAAATTCAAGCCTGCTTCTCTATTGCGTGGCAACGTATAGTCTATTACGTCAATAGTTGTTCCCAGTTTGGCACATAGAATATTTGCTACATGCGTGACAATTCTGGCAGTATTGCCGGTAGGGCTAAAATATACTGCAAATATGTGCTTAATCTTTTTTCCCAAGGTATCGTCTTGCATTTCGTTAAATAGTTCTTCGTTACTTCCTTGCCCTTTTTGCACAAGTAAGTTCTTATCTTCATTCATGGATGCAACTCCTAACTTGGCAATTAAAAACCGCTTCTACCTTTTATTTCTTGGGGTAATCGTAAAACCCTTTTGCTGTTTTACGACCCAAATAACCTGCTTCAACCATTTTTCGCAACAGTTGAGCAGGACGGTATTTAGGGTCTCCATAGCCTGCGTATAACACTTCCATAATAGCAAGAACTGTATCATTGCCAATGAGGTCTGATAATTCCAAAGGTCCCATAGGATGTGCAAAGCCTAGCTTTGCTACATTATCAATATCCTCTGCACTGGCAACGCCTTCCATTAGTGTGAAAATAGCCTCATTAATCATAGGTATCATAATCCTATTACCCACAAAACCAGGAGCATCATTCACTTTAACAGGAGTCTTCCCTACTTTTTCCGCCAAGGCCTTAATGGCAGAAAAAGTTTCCTCAGATGTAGCTAATCCTTTGGTTACTTCTACTAGTTTCATAATTGGTGCAGGGTTAAAGAAATGCATGCCGATAAATTTATTCGGCCGCTTAGTCAAAGCCCCTAGCATTGTTATAGAAACTGATGAAGTATTGCTGGCTAAAATAGTATTAGCAGGGCAAAGTTCATCCAAGGTTTTGAAAATATCTTTCTTAATGGCAATGTTTTCAGTAGCAGCTTCAATAGCAAGGTCAACGTCACAATTAGTTTCGTCTAAATCAACAATTCCGCTAATGCGCTCTAGTATAGCGTTTTTCCCTTCTTCAGAAAGCTTTCCTTTAGCAACGCTGCGACTTAGGTTTGCACTTATATTTGCGATACCTTTGTCCACAAAACTTTGCTTGATGTCACGCAACACTACCTTAATACCGCTTTGAGCCATGACCTGAGCTATACCACCACCCATTTGTCCTGCCCCTATAACCATTACCTTTGAAAACCCCATGTTGTTTCCTCCTAACTTGCTTTTCATTTCTAAAATTTTCCTGTCATAGTAGGCAATACTTCCATAATATCTTCTGCATTATCATAATATGCCACAAAAAACATCGTTTTCTCGCCACATTCTCCATAACAAGAACTGATTTTTGCTCTGCAAATGCTTGCTATTATCAAATACTTTCTACAATTGTAGCTGTTCCCTGACCGCCGCCAATACATAAGGTAGCAAGTCCCAGCTTCTTATTATGTGCCTTTAGTGCGTAAAGCAAAGTTACAAGAATGCGAGCACCGCTTGCTCCGATTGGATGTCCTATTGCAATAGCACCACCATTGACATTTACTATATTGTTATCAAATTTAAGTTCTCTGCCAACTTCTACAAACTGAGCTGCAAAAGCCTCATTTGCTTCAATTAAATCCAAATCTTGTATTGTCAGGTTTGCTTTATCCAAAGCTTTACGAGAAGCAGAAATAGGCCCTATTCCCATATATTTGGGATCTACGCCTGTAGATGCATAGGATACTATACGTGCCATAACGGTAAGACCTAACTCTTTGGCTTTGTCTGCTGACATCACAACTAGAGCAGCTCCACCATCATTGACGCCTGATGCATTACCGGCCGTAACCGTACCGTCTTTTTTAAATGCAGGTTTTAATTTAGCTAATCCCTCCATAGTCGTGTCTTCCCGTGGAAACTCATCGGTATCAAAAATAACTTCGCCTTTTTTGGTTTTGATTATTACCGGCACAATTTCAGCCTTAAATGAGCCATTTTTTATTGCTGCACAAGCTTTTGTCTGTGATTCAAGCGCAACTTGATCTTGCTCTTCACGTGTAACACCATATTTTTCTGCTACGTTCTCAGATGTTATGCCCATATGATAATCATTAAAGGCATCCCACAAGCCGTCTTTTATCATCACATCTGTTAGCGTAGAATCTCCCATACGAAGACCCCATCTTGCTTTTGAGCTAGTAACAAAAGGAGCATTGGTCATGCTTTCCATACCACCGGCGATAATGATATCTGCATCTCCCGCGCGAATAGCTTGTGCGGCCAGTTCAACGCATTTTAGGCCTGAACCGCAAACCTTGTTAACTGTAAAAGATGGAACCTCTTCAGGGACACCTGCCAAAATGCTTGCCTGCCTAGCAGGATTCTGCCCTAGTCCTGCTTGCAAAACATTACCAAAAATAACTTCGTCTACTTGTGCTGGGCTAATCTTAGCTCTGCTAATAGCCTCTTTAATAACAACCGCTCCGATTTGTTGCGCCGACAACCCGGCAAGTCCTCCATTAAACTTACCTACCGCAGTCCTGACTGCACTCACAATTACAACTTCACGCATTATTTTATCCCCCTGTTCTCTTTAAACGCATATAACAAAATTTTTACATCAGTATTTTTATATTGCTGTTAATTACAATATAAACAGGGCGACTATTATCAAAAGTTCCCATACGTAATATTACTATTGTCGCCTTAATCAGAACTCCGTATTTTTCTTCGCAATTTATAAACTTCATAAAATATGCTCTTAACCTTCTGCTTTAGCGTCACCACCGATGCCCAGCCTTATTAACCATTTTCTTGTTTTTCAACAACCATCTGATAAGCAAACAGTGCAGCTCCAAGAGCACCAATATACTGTGACAATGGCGTAGTCTGAATTTTATGGCCCAACTCACCTTCCATAGCTTTAACAACGCCAAAATTCTGTGCTACACCACCAGTCATAACTACATCCGGTACATCGCCTACGCGACGTACCAGACCAGTTACACGATTAGCAATCGAATGGTGAATACCTTCAACAATATCGCATTTATCAGTCCCCATGGACAACTGACTGATTACTTCACTTTCAGCAAAGACAGTACATGTCGAGCTTATTGCTACACTTTTCTTGCTCATAGCCCCGAACTTTGCAAGATCTGCAACCTTTACCTCCAAAACTCTAGCCATCACATCAAGAAAACGTCCGGTACCTGCCGCACATTTATCATTCATTTGAAAATTCACCATAACACCGTTCTCAATATGAAGGACTTTAACATCTTGACCGCCGATATCAATAACGGTATGTACATTAGGGAATAAGAAGGCGGCTCCCTTGGCATGACAAGACAGTTCGCTCATCTGTTTGTCAGCAAAATTCATTAAAGAGTTCCTTCCATACCCGGTGGCAAGTACGTACGTCATATCTTCCATCGTCTTATTTGCATCTAGCAAAACTTCATCAATAGCTCTCTGTGGTCCACTGGTTCCTGCTCCTACATCAATCAGAGATTTACCGATAATCTCTTTCCCGTCCTGCAGAATAATACACTTTGATGCCGTAGATCCAATATCAATTCCCATAGTATAAACCGTCATATGTACCTCCATTTTGAGTATAATCTACCTATATTTCATTAATTTTTGCGAAGGCACCCACCAGTTAAACTTATAAGCAATAAGCCACATAATAGCAACTATGCCGAAAATTCCCCAAGTCAAAACTGTGCCACCCATAATTGGCATAACACTCATAACAATAGGTGGAATAACCTGTAGACCTATAATCAGAGGTCTATTGAATAAATCTGAGATACCACTGTCTTCGATTCCGCGAGATTTTAAATCAGGATCAACCACCCGTTGTAACAACACACCAGTAGCCGCCACACCTGTAGCATGTCCCCAGCTCATCATGTTTCTCTCAAACCAGTCTGTCCTAGAAGATTTACCCCCAACATAAATAAACCACCAGTAAGTTACTATAAAGCCCAAACTACATACTACCAACAATGGAATTGCATAATCAAATACAACCTTCAGGTTCAAAGAACCAATACCAGATACCATTAACAAATCTGTTGATGCGCCTTGAATACGACTAATCGTACTACGATCAATATAATCTGAAGCCCCTGTTTTATTCAAAAACCAGTTCAAAACAAACGCTGCTAGTAAAGCGGTACAAAATTCCGGAATGGATACTGCATAGCCTAGCTTACCGGAAAATACCTTAAACAATCTAGTAGCATAGTACCCACCAAGCGCCGCTATTAAAACAATGCCTAAATGAAAAGCTAAGGGGTCGATAGAAATAGAAGATACTGTAACTTTACCAACTGATTTTTGTTTTTTCGGTGGAATTAACCCTGTACGCAACTCTATCGGCAAATCAGCCGGGTCTTCAACATAGTGAGTATAACCTTTACGGGAACCCCAGTTAATTATACCCATACCAAATAGAATCCCACCTACGATACCTATAGTTGCGCAAGTATAAGCCAAATCCGTCATATGGGCAACGCCCATGTTTTCCAACGCATTACCTACGGCAGCAGCCGTACCATGCCCACCATAAAACCCAGTAGCCATCATCAACCCAAACTGTTCCGGTAGTTCCGGATAAAAATGTCTTAAACCATACACTGTAACTAACATGCCAACTGCATACTGCAAAACGGCAATACCCGTGATATTGAAAAACATACCACCAATAACTGGTCCTGATAAAGCTTCCTTACTTGGCTTGTCACCAATGGGCGTAGCCGCAAATACAACAACAATAAAAACAGCCGCATACGTGCCAAAAGCTTTAGACAAAGGAAGAAGGTCATAGCCTCTAGGTCCCAATGCTAGCGCTAAAAAACCAGCAATCAAAGCTGATGGTATCAATAAAGTTTGAAATATTTTTACTTTGGCTCTTAGTAACTGCCCAATAGCCAATAACGCTGTCATTATACTTAAATCAAGAAAAACTTGCCAAATACTTGCTCCTGTAAATGCCATATAAATGCCTCCTATTTTTCCACAACTGTGGGTGTTTGGCCTCCTATAAATAAGCCAAACCTCTAATTATCAGTTCTTAACAAAAGTCTCAAAATTCCTACTTGTTCTGGATAATAACATTTGGTGGAATGGACACATGTACTTAGGATTAAGGTAACAAATTTATTCAGATTAATAAGGCCGGGGCGATATAGCTTGCCACCGATGGCAGCAGGCTACAAAACATTACCAAAATAACCTCGTCTACTTGTGTCGGTCTAATCTTAGCTTTGTTGATAGTCTCCTCGTAATCATTCGATAAAACTTGCTTGCTGTTTTCAATACTACCAAGTTTTATGGTCAAGCATTTTATATGCTTTCCGCAAAGGCTTGAATAGCTGTTTTAGCTTGCCCAAAATCACGCATTTGCTGGTCAATGCCTATTTTAATATGAGGAATCTTAGCAGCATCTAAAGCTTTCTTTAGATACGGATATTCCATTTCTTCCGGATCGCAAAATTGTTGCATAAAGAGGATAAGACCTTTGGCCCCGCTATCTTTAACTAGCTTAGCTACAAATTCACCTCTGTTATTTTTAGCAGCTTCTTGATCATACAAAAGGATATCGCAATCAGTATTAGCAAATTGTTTGGCAAGCGCCATCATAGGCGCTATATCTTCAGGAGCATCAATGCGGAAAGCCCTGCTTTCGTAAGCCACATCATCAGCAGCAATAGCAATATTGTTCTCTTCCAAAACAGCTAAAAGAGTAGGATTATCACAAATAATACCTGAAGTAACAATCTTTTTACATTGACATTTACCAATTGGCAATGCAACAAGTTTCTTGTTCAGTTCTTCCAATTTAGCAGTGTATTCGTCTTTCAGCATAAAGAAAGCAGCTTTTAATACTGCGGAACGAACCGTTGGTTTAATTACATCACAGTGCTCAGAGGCTAATTTTACAAACTCGCGGCGAGCTTTGCGACTAGCATTATAAACCCTAATGCTCTTTACAATATCGTCATCAGTTATTGCTTTCCCTGTAATTTTCTCCAATTCTTTCCGCACATTATTATATTGATCCACGCAAAACTTTAATCCGTAAGATGTGCCACGGTTTTGTGGGTGCGCTAGGAATATTACCGGCATCTTATCACCCATAGCTACCCGAATATTTTGACTCATAGGGCGAAGCGTATCGCATATAGTCGGAGTGATAATACCACTAAGGCCGTCTAAAGTTCCGTCTAATAGCATTTCCAGTGCCAATTGAGCAATTGTACAATAGAAACTTGCACAATATTCTTTAGCACGGCTGATATTTTTATTGTTAGTTCCCCAAACACCAAAGGGAACCATGCCTGCAGCATAGACAAGTTCTTCAGGTGCATAGTAAGGAAGAACCCCTATAGCTTTTTTCCCCAGTGCCTTATACATAGCAAGTTGTTTTTTAGGATTTGCTGCTATTTCTCTAAACTCGTTAATAATAGTTTCCATAGTTAGTTGTCTCCTTCCTTTGCTTTCTTGTTGGCTTCCATCGCTTCAACAAGGCCTTGTACCCGAGTCTCATACTGAGCTGCATTGAAATTTCTAGGGTCGGCCTGGTCGCCATCAAATCCCGCACAAGGCACACCCAAATCTTTGGTAAAGCGGCGTTGCATTTCTGCCATGTAGCCACTCCAAGGCTTACAACTTCTATTGTAATGAACCAGCACGCCATCAACTTTATTATCGCGACAGATACCTTCACGCCAATCTACGCCCTGCTCAATACATACAGAATTCGGGGCCTTACAATAAGCACGCACCATTTCGTCAAGTCCATTATATACAAAGCCAAAAGCAGGTGCATATACAACAGCTGTAACATTCACACCATTTTCTTTTAAAGGTTTAAAAAGTGCCGGTAATTTAGGCCAACAAGGAATACCTTCAAACATAATGCGATATTTTTCTGGAAAGGGAAGTGTGCTATGCCCTGTTCTAACGTTTTCCTCTAATTCTGTAGCAAGCAGTTCAAACGCTTCCGCGGTCTGAACCTTACCACGAGCAGTAACAACATCAGCCATATGGTTAAAAAGATCAAATCCACTCATGGGAGCTGGCTTATATTGTAAGAAATCACAAACCTTCAACCAAGCCTTAGCCGTACGATTTGCATTAGCGCAAGCTTTTTCAAATTTTTCCTCATCAAATTTACGACCAGAGATTTTTTCCAGTTGTTTAATAGCGTCTTCAAATTGACCACGGATATATTCAACATTAGCACTTTCAACTTCCACTGTATTGTTGTAAGGCACATCAATCATTATAAGAGGAATATTATGCATACGAGCAACATTTTCATACCATTTAGTCATACAGTTACAAATATTATTGCAGCAAAGAACAAAATCAGGTTGTGGCATAATCATTTGACGATAGTTCTTAAGTGCAAAAATGCGTCGCTCTTTCTCTTCCCCTTCAGGGAGTTTTTCTATCTCGTTTAAATCATCAAGAACCGTGAAAGGCTTCATAGTCTTGGGATCTTTTTTAGGTTTGCCGGTAACCGGATCAATAACTACCTTTCCATTTTCATCTTTTAAGAGTTTCCCGCTATTAGGGTCAATTACGTATTCGCCGGTAGCAGCATCCAATTTTTTAGCAGCTCGTTTGCCTGCTGCATAAGCAAGGCTAATACGCGCGTAACCACAAATATCAGTATCATAGCCAAGGTCTTCAGCTGCTTGGCACAATAGTTCACCATCACGATTAGCCGCAACACCGGCTGCTTGGTTTTCAGGATATACAACATGCAGTCCAAAAGCTTCAGCCAATTCGCAAGGAAATTTTGAAGATGACCAGCCAACCGGTTCACCTCTTTTTTTGGCTTCACGGGCTTTGGCATACACATCTTCCACAACGTCACGTAATGCTTGGACGCCCGGACTTGCTTTCTTGTTAACCGGTTTTCCCGGTGCTTTCACTTCTTCACTCATAATAATCCTCCTCGCTTTTTATTTTTCAATAGTCCCTTGGGAGTCAAATTGAGAACATCAACTTGCTATAACCAAAAACAATACCCAAGGGATTACTTTTTGCTCATACTTGCCTTCTAAAAAACAGTTAGTTATTTTATCATGCCTGCGCAATAATTAATAAAACCGGAAATAATAAGTGCATTAGAAATATTACTTATAAAACCACCAATTACAGGTACCACAAAAAAAGCTAGTTTAGAATATCTATATTTTGAACATACGGTTTGCATTGTAGTCATAGACACAGGAACAGCACCCAAACCAAACCCGGTATGTCCTACAGACATAACAGCCGCATCGTAATCTTTTCCCAACAACCTGAAAGTAATGAAATAAACGAAAACAACGATGAAAATAACTTGTGCCAACATCAGTATTACCAAAGGACCGGCCATCCCTGCTAATTGCCATAATTTCATGGAAATAATAGACATAGAAACGAAAAGTCCCAAGGAGAATTCGCCTACAATGTTAATAGCTTCGTAAGCAGCTTCGCTAGTCTTTTTTCTGTAATCTAACAATAATCTAATTAAAATACCACCTAGCATAGCGCAAACATGAATAGGGAAATTAACGCCAGCAGCTTTCAACATTAAAAAGGTTACTTGTCCAATTCCTAACGCAATCATCATCAAGAAAACACCGTTCAGCATATTTGCTTTGGATACTAAAGTACCAACAACTTTACCGGTTTCCTCCGCTCGTTCTTCCAAACCATCTAGAGCCGGATCTCCTAAGTGGAAACGTTTAACAAGAAAATTTCCAAATGGACCACCAACTAAACAACCGGCAATTAAGCCAAAAGTTGCAGCGGCTAAAGCAACTTCTAAGGCAGCAGGTGCCCCAGCAGCTACGGCTAAAGGTGCAAAAGCAGCTGCATTACCATGACCGCCAGTCATAGGAGTGCTCCCTGTCATAAGCGCGATAAGAGGGTTAATCCCCATTACAACACCAAGTCCTACTGCCAAAACATTCTGTAAAAATGCCAATAATGCTGCTAAAACTGCGAAAATAGCGACCAATTTC
This sequence comes from Acidaminococcaceae bacterium, assembly GCA_029004715.1. Taxonomy (GTDB): domain Bacteria; phylum Bacillota; class Negativicutes; order Acidaminococcales; family Acidaminococcaceae; genus JAAYAE01. The sequence continues at coordinate 14,374 of JAQVYX010000032.1, forward strand.
CCGCCTTTTTTCAATAAACTCATACTAGCTGCAGCGCCACTAGCAGCAAAAAATATACAATAAAATAGCGTGTTTACGGTTTTGTAATCGAAACTTAGTTCAACAGTGCCAGTATAATATAAAACTAAAGAAATAATGGAAAAAATTGTACCACCTATAACAGCACTTGGTAAACAATATTTCTTGAGAATAGGTATCTTGCTTCTCATGAAATCACCAAAATAAATTGCTAGAACTGCAAGGGCTAATGTTTCAAACATTCCTAATTTAAGTATACCCATAATAAAAGCCTCCTCTTTTTTAC
>JAQVYX010000033.1 GCA_029004715.1 Acidaminococcaceae bacterium
TTGATAAGACTAAACATAGTGGAGCAAGTGGTACAGTTTTTTTGTTTGATTTGGATCAGCTTAAAATGGTTAACGATGCCTATGGACATAGTTTTGGAGATAGAGTTATAACTACAGTAAGCGCAAGACTGGTAGGTATTTTTGGTGAGCATGCTTTTATAGCACGAATTGGTGGAGATGAATTTATTGTAATATTGCAGGGGCAATACAGCAAAGAACAAATAGAAATAAAAGCTCAAAAGGCCATTGAAAGCATAAGTAAGAAACAAGAATATTTAGATATGAGTATGCATGTAACTGTAAGTGTGGGTATTGCACATTATCCTAAAGATGGCGAAACGGTAGAGGAAATTATTAAAAATGTTGAAAACGCTATGTATGAAGCAAAAAAAAATGGGCGAAATTGTTGGAGATTTTATAATAAAGAGATGCAAATTGCAGCTTACAAAAAGATACGGTTGATTGAAGGTTTACGCTATGCAATTACACGTGGTGAACTTTATATAGTATATCAACCGCAAATAATTCTACCACAAGGCCTTGTTGGTGGTGTTGAAGCACTTTTGCGTTGGAATAGTAAAGAATATGGAAATGTGTCGCCGGAAGTATTTATACCTTTGGCAGAGCAAGCAGGTTTTATTAATAGCATTGGGAACTGGGTTTTGATGGAGACCTGTTCTTTTGCTCATCGATTAAAGGAAAATGGGTGGCCAAATTTGAGCGTTGCCATTAACATATCAACTATGCAGGTTGCTTCTGCCGATTTTGTTCATACTGTTGATAATGCTATAAGGACTGCTGAAATTAAACCCAAGCAAATTGAAATTGAAATAACGGAAAGTTTGCTGATGGCATCATTGGACGAAGCACTTTTTAAGTTGAACCAAATAAAAGCGATGGGAGTTAATATAGCGTTAGATGATTTTGGTACAGGCTATTCTTCACTAACTTATTTACGCAAACTGCCAGTTAAAAAATTAAAAATCGATAAGTCGTTTATAGACATGATAGAAACAGACGATTTTGGGGCGAGGATGATAGGAGCTATAATTAACATGGCAAAAGCTATTAATATGAACGTTGTAGCAGAAGGTGTAGAGACAAAAAAACAACTGGACTATCTAGTAGAAAAAGGTTGTGCCTGTGTACAAGGATACTTTTTTAGTAAACCATTAACAGAAACTGAAATATATAAGTTTTTACGGGATTTTCATAAGGATAAATAACAAAATAGCATAAACAAACGCCACTTCTTACAGGAAGTGGCGTTTGTTTATGCTATAGCAAGAAGGTCAAGTAGTTTTGTTGCAAAGCTTTATAAAGTTTTGCATAGCATTTGATAGGTATTTATTTTTGTGGTGAATAATGCTAAATTTTCGTTTTAAATTAAGGTCGGAGATATTTATAAGAGCAAGTGTCCCTAATTTTAATTCATTTTCTACTAAACGCTTAGATACAACTCCAATACCTAAGCCTTTAATAGCAGCGTTCTTCAAAATATCAGAACCATTACATTCCCAAGCAGCATGCCAATGCACTCCTAAAGCGTCCATACTATTTTCAAATAACTCTCTTGTACCACTGCCATTTTCACGTACTATAAAGGATAGCCCTTCCAACGAAGAAACTCCTATTGTTGGGGAACTATATAGAAAATGCGATTTGCCACAAACCAGTATTAAGTTATCTTCCATAAATGTAGTTGCGATAATGTCAGGTGAATGTATGCTTCCCTCAACCACGGCAAAATCAATAGCGTTTTTTAAAAGTAACTCTTCGATATCTTGTGTATTTTTAGTAATAGCCTGAACTTGGATAAGCGGGTATTGTTTAGAAAAATCACTTACTAGTGTTGGCAATAGATAACTGGCAATTGTTAAACTGGCACCAATTTTTATGATACTACAGTTGTCTACATTTTTTATTGATTGTTCCATTTCATTTACAAGAGAAGTGATGTGTCTAGCATAACTCAATAGTTTGGTGCCTTCTTCTGTTATAAATAAGTGCTTTGAAAGTCTGTCAAATAATTTTATGCCATAATAGTTTTCTAACTCAGAGATAGCTTGGCTAACAGTTGGTTGTGAAATGAATAAAGCTTTTGCTGCAGCAGTCATACTTCCTAAATCATATACTTTAATAAATATGTTCAAATGTCGTAAGGTCATTGTTATCACTCCTTCCTTATATAGGTAAAACACTATGATATATATTATACTATAGTATTTTACAAAAATATAATAGCTAGGTAAAATATAACTAATATGTATTTGAGAGGATGAATTTGATGACGCAAATGAAAAAAAACTTTTCCGGTGTAATGCTTTGTTTTGCACTAGCAATTCCAGCTTGGTTTTTAGGAGAGGCTTTACCTATTATTGGCAGTCCGGTTTTTGGTATTTTATTTGGTATGATAATCGTTATGTTACTACCTAATATGCTGAAAGGCAAACCTGGTGGTTTAGAATTTGGGGTAAAATATACTTCAAAAAAGCTATTGCAGTATTCAATTATTTTATTGGGATTTGGCATGAATCTTTTTCATGTTTTAAAGGTTGGAGGGCAGTCATTATATATAATTGGATTTACCTTGTCAGCATCATTTTTGACAGCTTTTTTTATGGGCAACATACTTAAGCTTGATGGCAAGATGACCACACTAATTGGCGTTGGAACTTCTATTTGCGGTGGCTCAGCCATTGCAGCAACAGCGCCGGTTATAAAAGCTAAAGATGAGGATGTAGCGCATGCTATTTCAACAATTTTCCTTTTTAATATAATTGCGGTATTTATTTTCCCAGCGATGGGAGCATTTTTCGGTATGAGTGATCAGGGATTTGGTATGTGGGCAGGAACGGCAATTAATGATACATCGTCGGTAGTGGCAGCTGGGACAGCCTGGAGTAATGCTGCAGGTAATAACGATGCTTTGAGTTTTGCAACTATTGTAAAACTTACTCGTACTTTGATGATCGTACCGATTACGCTTATATTAGCCGCATATGAAGCGCATAAAGCTAAAAAACAACCAGCGTTGGAAGGCGAGGAAGCGTTTAGTATTGCCAAAGTTTTCCCTTGGTTCGTTATCGGGTTTGTAACCACAGCTATAATTAATACTTTTTACCCAATGCCAGGAGTTTCTTCTATTATGGTAAAAGTTGGTAAGTTTTTGATTGTTATGGCCATGACGGCAATAGGGCTAAATACTAATCTTAAAAAGTTAGTAAATAATGGTGTAAAACCTATCTTTCTTGGTGTTTGCTGTTGGGTAGCAGTAGCAAGTGTTTCATTGTTAGTTCAAAGATTGTTACATATTTGGTAATAGCGAAAAGAAAATTAATATTACAACTAAAAGCATATCCGTTGTCCATATTTGGGTAACGGGTATGCTTTTAGTTGTAATGATTGTTTTATAGTTTTGCTATATATAAGAGGATAAATACAAAATATGTCGAAACTAGATTAGGTTATAATAAATAATACGCTCATTTGGACAAATTCCTTGTTTTTGTATCCAGACAAAATAGTTATACGAACTTTTAATCATAAGACGGAAAAATGAATGCAATAACTGGAACGTACAATTCCCATCCAAAAATAAATATTATATAAAAAAACAATGGCGTACTATTACGAAATCGTAATGGCACGCCATTGTTAAAAACAAAATTAAAAAATATTTCTAAGCATAGAAAAGTTTATTTAATAATCTTAAACACTTTATTTGCTTCACCAACAAGTGCGATTGCTAAAATAAAGAGGATGGTGCCTAAAGCGGCAGTAATAATATGACCAGAAAAATTTGCCATTATAATTTTAAAAAGAGCCACGAATGTTACGGCAAACATGAAAATCATAGGGAAAAGCACCATTTTATAGCGTTTACCGGCATCTTTCAACCAAACTGATATGGCGAGTAATGACAAGGCAGCTAATAATTGGTTTGCTGCTCCAAATACAGGCCAAATTGTTAAGTAGGAGCCTACAGACATGTAACCAGCGACAACAACGGTGATTAAAGTTGCTACATAAGTATTGGAAAGGATGGTGTTTTTAACTTCGCCTGTTTGAGGATTTTCCTGACTAAATAGTTCTTGGAAAATAAAGCGACCTAAGCGAGTAGAGGTGTCTAAGGTGGTCATAGCAAAAGCTGAAATAGTCAAAGCCACAAAATTTTTAGCTATTTGAAACGGAAAGCCAAATGTAGTCATAAAGGTACCAACACCATCGGAGAAAACATTAACAGGACCGCCATGGCGCAACAATTCCGTTAATTTATCACCACCAATATATCCTACGGCGACCACGGCAACTACGGCTAGAACACCTTCTAAAAGCATGGAACCATAGCCTATGAGTTTAGCATCTTTTTCATTATTTAGCTGTTTGGAAGTGGTACCTGAAGATACCAAAGAATGAAATCCGGAAATCGCTCCACAAGCAACGGTTACAAACAACATGGGAAATATTGGATTAGTACCATTGCCGGAAGGATCAAAGGAAGTGAAAGCGGGTAATTTTAAGGTAGGTTGATAAATAATAATACCAATGAAGGCAAAAGCAATACACGCATATAATAAAAATGAATTCAAGTAATCACGAGGTTGCAATAAAATCCAAACAGGAGCAATGGAGGCAACAAAAATATAAACCATCAAGATTATTACCCAAGTATTTTTACTTAATACAAGAGGGAAAAGATTGCCTAGCCAAATAGCAACAACTAAAAGAATGACACCGCCAATTGTGCCAATGGAAAGCTTAACACCAACACGATAGACACTAACGCCAAAAACAACGGCTAAAACTATAAACAACAAGGATGCCGTGGCAGATTGGGGACTAGCTACGAAAGTAGCGGCCACTATATTAGCAAAAGCAGCGATTACAACCAACAAAGTTACATAAGCAAAAACAGAAAAAAGGAACTTACCTCTTTTACCCAAAGTACCTTCAATAATTTGCCCTATGCTCTTACCATCGTGGCGTATAGATGCTACTAAAGAGCCAAAGTCATGAACTCCACCAAAAAATATACTGCCGATCATAATCCACAGCATTACAGGAACCCAACCAAAAACAGCTGCGGTTATAGGGCCTACAATGGGTCCGGCACCTGCAATTGATGAAAAATGATGTCCCATGAGAACTGCAGGATTTGTTGGCATGTAGTCTATGTTATCTTGCATACGATGAGCAGGAGTTACTCTTTTCGGATCAATACCCCATTCTTTAGCAAGCCATGAACCATAAGTAATGTATGCAATAAAAAAAACAACTACCGCCCCAATCAATAATACCATACCACTCATATAAAATTACTTCCTTTCCGTTTATTGCAACATTGCAATAACTTTACAAAAATATGCCTTTTCAAAAATATATATTACACCTACTATAGCACAAGAAAAACATCTGTCAATTAATTATGCAAATTTTTTGTGAAGAAGAAATATAATTGTATTTGAATGTTTCAAATATTACATTTCAAAATTTTTGGCGGTTTTTGCTCCAAACTTGTTGGTTAGTAGTTTATTATTAGATAAATCAACTACGATAAGGGCTAGGTCAGACCAACCCTTTAATGTTAACAAATAGTCTTTATGGTATTTATACATGGATATGTATTGTTTTTGTTCATCAGAAATAGGATATTCTGATACTAATACAAGAAGATAGCTGCTAGTCATATGATTTTTTCGGGGTTTTAAGGCTTGCATTTTGGTTTCTACCCAGGTAGTGTAAGCGTCAAGGATATTTTGGGTAATAGGGTCATTAAAGCTTTGTACGAAAAGATATTCATCATTATTTATAGTATAAATATTAAATTTACGTACTAAAAGATACCGTTCGCTTGTTTCATTCAACTCGCCTAAAAGTTGTAGAGGCAGGTAGTTTTTTTCATTATCTGGGTTTTTAAAATCAAAAAAAGGAGAGAGTCTTTTTTTGATTTTACTTATGTAATCTTTTGCATTCATTTTATCCCAACTTTCTTTGTATTTTATTCTAACCTAAAGATATATAGTTGTAAACGCCATTGTCAGTAAAATTGCTGGTGAAAGAGACAAGTTACTAGAGCTTTTAGAAAAAAATATAAGTACGCTAAAGAGAAAGCGGAAGCTGCCATTAATGAGTTGTTAGAGAGCAAATAAAGACTTGTAAAAACACCCATTAAATGAAGTAAACTCGAAATATTTTAACATAAAATTTTGAGTAACTTCAGAAATGGGTGTTTTTTATTTTTCAGGCAAATTAAAAAGAAAATACATTCTAATATTCAATTGCTTAATTATGATAAAATTGTTACAATTGGTAAAGCTTTTAAATCAAATATTTTCAGAGAAAAGAGATTTAGCAATGGAAAATTCATTAGAAAAGAAATATGGGTTATATACAGCAATAGCCATGGTTGTAGGTATTGTTATTGGCAGTGGGGTGTTTTTTAAAGCGGAAAAAGTTCTTAATGCCACAGGAGGCAATTTACCGTTAGGAATTTTAGCGTGGTTCATTGGTGGTATGATCATGGTTATTTGTGCCTATGTGTTTGCTACTATGGCTACTAGGTATGAAAAGGTTAGTGGAGTAGTAGACTACGCCGAAGCAACCGTAGGACGGACTTACGGTTATTATATAGCTTGGTTTTTAGCTTTGATTTATTATCCAACACTGACCTCTGTTTTAGCTTGGGTTTCTGCAAGATATTTATGTGTGTTACTGGGATGGAATATTGTTGGTGCTGAAGCTATGGCTATATCAGGTTTTTTCTTGGTTATGAGCTTTACGATGAATGCTATTGCACCACGTTTAGCCGGTAAGTTTCAAGTATCCACAACGGTGATAAAACTTATTCCTTTATGTTTAATGGCCATTGTTGGTACAATTTCAGGGTTACATAATGGTGTATTAATAAAAAATTTTACTGAAGGGGCAATAGCTACAACAACAGTGGCAAACCCTCTTTTTACAGCTGTTATTGCTACTGCTTTTGCTTATGAAGGCTGGATAATTGCTACCAGTATTAACGCCGAGTTGCAAGACGCTAAAAAAAACCTGCCGAGAGCATTGACTTTTGGTACCATGTTTGTAGCTTTAATTTACATTTTGTATTATGTGGGATTAGCTGGGGCAATCGATAATGGTGTATTGATGAAAAGCGGAGAGACAGGTGCAAAAATTGCTTTTTCCACCTTGTTTTCTAATCTTGGTGGTACAGTGCTATTTGTCTTTGTCGTTATTTCTTGTTTAGGGACCTTAAATGGATTGATGATGGGATGTACTCGTGGATTTTATGCCATTGCAATTAGAAATATGGGACCTAATGTTAGAGTGTTTAAGAGTATTGATCCTGCAACGAATATGCCAGTTAATGCAGCAATAGTTGGTCTAATGCTTTCTGGCATTTGGCTCTTGTATTTTTTTGGCGCAAATTTGACCTCTAAGTCTTGGTTTGGTTTTTTTAGTTTTGATAGTTCTGAATTGCCTATTGTAAGTTTGTATGCAATGTATATTCCTATCTTTCTTATGATGATGAAAAAAGAAACAGGACTGGGGTTCTTCAAACGTTTTTTCATGCCTTCTTTGGCAATTTTGGCTTGCTTATTTATGATAGTAGCTGCTTGTTTCTCTCATGGAAAAGCGGTAATTGCTTATGTAATTGTTTTTACAGTGGTAATGTTGTTAGGATATTTATTAAACTTTGAAAGAAACTAAAAACGTAAAAACAGTGTTTTTAGTTTTATTACAATGACGTATAATTGCCGCTCATAAATATAAAAACTTGTAATATTTATAATGTTTTGATATAATGACGAAATGTCGGCGCTAACTTGTGGTAGTTTAGTGTTCAATATCGACAGTATTACAATTTTTTTAAAATGGAGGGGTATGTAAGTGGTAAATTTAAAGAAAAAAGCATTAAATGTGCCTATATCCGGGTATATCGCACTAATCATCGCACTAGTTATTTTTTCCGGATTGTTGGCCAAAGTTAGTGGTTGGAATATGTTGGATTTCAACACACTAAATGGTAAATTTGGTTTGATGTCATCAGCAAAAGCGACATTTACCGGTATAGGAGGCGCAGGTGCGAGATCTGGTTTTTTGTTTGCTCTTAGCTTGGCTCCCGGCGTTATGTTAGCTTTAGGTCTTATGGAGATTGTTGAGCATTATGGCGGATTAAAGGCTGCACAAAAACTTTTAACGCCTATTTTGAGACCTATACTTGGTATCCCCGGTATATGCTGCGTTGCTTTAGTTTCTAGTTTGCAAAGTACTGATGCTGGTGCTGGTATGACTAAAGCACTAAGAACCAATAAAGATATTACAGGTAATGAACTCTTAATTTTTACTGCTTTTCAATTTACTGCCGGCGGCCTTATTGGTAATTACTTAGCTTCCGGGTCTGCATTATTTATGTATATGACGGTACCTATTTCAGTACCATTGGCTGTTATGTTCGTTATGAAAATTTTTGGCGCTAATATGATGCGCGTATATTGCAAAATGTTTGTACAGGAGGAGGAATAAGATGAGCTCAGGAAATCAGCATGCAATAAATCAAGCACAAAGTCCTTCTACTGAAATTCAAAGCAATGATACTATCATGGATGTATTTGTTTGTGGTGCACGCAAGGGTTGGAAAGTTGCAATCGATAATATAATCCCCAATGTTTTGATGGCCTTCGTCTGCATCCAAATTTTAAATGTAACCGGTGCTTTGGCGTGGTGTGGTAAAATATTTGCTCCGGTAATGGCAATTTGGGGCTTGCCCGGAGAAGCGATAATGGTAATTTTAGGCGCATTACTTTCTATGGGTGGTGCTGTAGGTGTTGCTATGTCCTTATTCGGTGCAGGTTCGCTTAATGGTAATGATATTACCATTTTGATGCCGGCGATTTATCTTTTAGGATCAAAGATTCAATATTTGGGTCGTTTACTTGGGACGGCAGGAATTCCCGGCAGACACTATCCTGTTCTTTTAGGAATTTCATTTGTGAATGCAGCTATAGCTATGTTTATCATGAAGATTATTGTCATGATGCATTGACAATAATCTTAAAGGCACGGCTTAGGCCGTGCCTTTGTTTTGTTATATAACAAAAGGAGGAAATTATGGAGAACGCAATATTAGAACAAATAAAAAATGAAGAAGCAGATATGTTTAAATTGGTAGAAAAAATGGTAAACATTGATTCAGGCTATGACTGTCCGGAAGGAGTGTCGGAGGTTGCACATATTATTGGCAATTTTCTAACCAAGCTTGATTTTAAAGTTGAATATTTAGAAACAGCGAATGAACCTGTGCAAATTTTAGCTACTAGGCCACAAGTAGGTAAGAAAAAAGTTATGCTAATGGGGCATATGGACACAGTTTTTCCCAAAGGGACAGCTGCTGTTAGACCTTTTCACATAGAAGAAGGAATAGCTTATGGACCGGGAGTTATGGATATGAAATCCGGAATAGCTATTGGTCTATATACTTTAAAAGCGCTAATTGATAATAAGTGGAATGATACAGATTTAACTGTATTTTTTGTCGGTGATGAAGAAATAAATCATCCTAAAACTAATGCTATAGAAAATTTCAAAAAATATGGTAAAGGTATGGATGCGGTTTTTAATATGGAACCTGGTCGTGCTGATGGAGAGGTAGTAACAGGGCGTAAGGGCTTATGGCGACCTAAAATTAAAGTCGAAGGCATAGCTGCACATTCAGGAAATGAGCCGGAAAAAGGTGCTAGTGCTATTATTGAATTGGCATATAAATCTATTGATGTTACTAATTTAACTGATTTCACAACTGGAACAACCTATAATGTAGGTGTATTTAATGGTGGACGCTTAGCAAATATTATTGCTGATGAAGCTTTAGCAAAACTGGACGTACGTTTTAAAACCATAGAAGAGGCAGATAAAGCAAAAGAAAATGTGAAGAAAATATTGTCTAAAACCTATGTGCCAAGGACAAAAACTACGCTTATTGATGAAGGCGTTATTGATTATATGCCTCCTTTTGAAGAAACAGAGTCAGGGTTGAAATTGTACGAATTTTTACGTAAAGAAGCAAAAAAGTTAGGACAACCACCACTGGGAAGACTTTATGTAGGTGGATCCTCGGATGCAGGTTATACAACTATGGTTGGAGCACCTACAATTTGTTCTATGGGGCCTAAATCAGTTGGAGCCCATAGTAATAACGAATATGCTTATATAGAAAGTTATGTTCCACGAGCACAACTTTTAGCTATGGCTATTATGCATTTAGAGGAAATGTAATAGAAAGAGGTTTTATCATGGAACAATTACTATGCTCAACGTAATCCCAAATTAAAAGCAGCTTTTTGGGGACTAGGTTGTGCAGCTGAACCGGGATTACATGATTCTGCAATGCATTTTAATCATGACATGATGCCTTTAGGTATTGAGGTTTTAGATAAAATGCTTTTGAAAAAATTAGGATAATACAAAAAACTGTCTTCTAAAAAAGAAGACAGTTTTTTGTATGAGTAGGAAATTATTTTTGTTTTAATTATTAAGACCTTGCGGTACAATTAACACATGTATTGAAAGAAAATGAGGTGGTAAAATGAAAATAATGCCAATTAAAATGAAAAGACTAACAACTATAATAGGAATCTTTGTTTTTGGCTTTATTACGGTGGCAAGTGCTTGTACGCTTTTTGCAGCCACTGGTATTGATCATGTTGTTAATGGTGGTACCATCATGGCAAAAAACAGGGATGAAAAACCAATGCCCCAAATATTGAAAATAGTTAAACCGGTAGCAGGGTATAGTTATTATGGTATTTTTTCCGGTAAAAAAATGTCGTTTTGCGCTGCAGGAATTAATGAAAAGGGCTTGGCAGTTGGAAATTCTACAGCCGGTTCAGTTTCCAGAACAGAACGTTTGTCAAAAGGTGTATATCGCAGCAAAGAAGGGTTACGTACCGGTGAGTATATGTTGCGCTATTGCGCCAGCGTAGATGAAGCCTTAGTATTACCGGAAGAGTTTTGGCATGAACCAATAAATTTTATTCTGGCGGATAAAGATAAAATAGCGTATGTTGAAATATTGCCTGGCGGAGAAAAATCAATTACTGTCCAAACTAATGGCGTACTTTATCATACAAATCATTATGTTAATGCAGACAGTTTGTGGGCAAATGAAAAAATAGGCAAAAGCAGCTTGACTCGTTATAATAGAATAGAAGAATTAATGACAGAGCAGAAGATATTTTCTTTGAATGAATTTATTCAATTTAGTGAAGATCGTAATGCTGGACCTAATGACAGTATTTATCGTGTGGGAAATAACGATACAAGTACCCAGACTCTTGCAAATTTTATTGTCTTTATTCCTAAACAAGGCTCCTCTGTTTTATATGTTAAATATAGACAGAATCCAGAGGATAAAGGGGCAGAAAAAGTGCTCTATCCTATTATGGTTAATAATATTTTATAATGCGGGAAAATATAAAGCAGGCAACTGTGCAAACTTTTGCTTGCTTTTATTGTTTTGTACAGCATAGTGCAGTAAAATAAGAAGATATTATCAACAATTATGGGGGGGAAAAGTATGGATGAAAAATTGGTTTTAGAAAAGATAAAAAAAAGTGAAAAGGTAGCTTTTGCCTTTTTGGAACAATTGGTCAATCTTGATTCGGCTGACGATGCCAAAGGAGGTATTGCTGACGTTTGTCATAGTATTGGTGATTTTGCCGCCGCTCTTGGTTTTTCTGTAGAGTATATTACTACTCCTAATCAACCAACGCAGGTATTTTGTCATAGACCAAATGAAGGTAAGAAGAAAATTATGTTTATTGGTCATGCGGACACGGTATTCAAGAAGGGAACGGCCGCTACAAGACCATTTAAAATTGAAGGTGATAAAGTATATGGACCGGGTGTAGCTGATATGAAAGGTGGTCTGGTAACTGCCTTATTTACTATTAAAGGCCTTTTGGAAGCCGGGTGGGATGAAAGTGATTTCACATTTTTTATTTGTGGTGATGAAGAATTATCGCATCCTCATACTAATGCCGTGGAAAATTTCATGAAATATGCGAAGGGAAAAGATGTTTGCTTTTGTATGGAACCCGGTCGTGAAAATGGAGCCGTAGTTACAGGACGTAAAGGAGCTGCTAGACCGCTAATCAAAGTTACAGGTGTGGCATCTCATGCCGGTACTGCACCAGAAAAAGGGATATCGGCTAATTTAGAGCTAGCTTATAAAATTATTGAATTGCAAAAATTGAACAATAAGGAAACCGGCACTACGTTTAATGTCGGCGTTATGAAGGGTGGGTTTATGGCAAATATAGTTTCTGACTATGCAGAATGCGAAATAGACATTAGAGCCAAAACTATCGTTGAAGCGGAAAAAGCAATTAAGGATGTGCAGCGCATTGTAGAAACTAGCTATGTCTCAGGAACAAGTAGTATTGTAGAGTCTAATAAAATTAGTTTTATGCCTTTTGAAACCACGCCGCAAGTGAAGGCGCTATATAATTTAATGAAAAAAGAGGCTGCAGCATTAGATCAAGAAGAACTAAAGGAAATGTATTCCGGCGGATGTTCTGATGTAGCATGGACTGCCATGGTGGGAGTACCTTCATTGTGTGCGTGTGGACCGAAGGGTTTTGGCGCGCATACTGAGAAGGAATATTTTTATAAAGATTCTTTGGTGGAGAGAATGCAATTATTAGCTATGACCATTATGCATTTAAAACAGATGTAACTTTTATGGTGGGAAGGATGCCTTAAATGAAAGACAAAATTTTAAAACTATTGCAAGAAATGGTAGCTATACCTAGCCTTACTAATACCGAGCAGGAACGTCAAATAGAAGACTATTTATATAGATTTTTTTGCCAACTACCTTATTTTGTTACGCACAGCTCTTATTTTGGACAAATAGCACTACCGGGAGATGCTTACGGCCGTCGTATAGTTTATGGCTTAGTAATGGGAAAAAGCGATAAAACCGTAGTATTGCTGAATCATCATGATGTAGTGGGTACTGAGGTTTATGGTAAGTTGGAGCCTTGTGCTTTTAAGATGAATGAGCTGAATACAAAGATGCAAGAAGAGGTATATGATGAGGATACTACTAAAGATTTAGCTTCTGGTGAGTGGCTTTTTGGTCGGGGCAGTTGTGATATGAAAGGTGGTATCGCTGCACAGCTAGCTGTTTTAGAAGAATATTCTAAAACACCTTGTGCAGGAAACCTATTATTTGTTTCCGTGCCGGATGAAGAGTCTTTTTCAGCAGGCATGCGGGGGGCGTTATGGCTATTTGAAGAATTCCAAAAAGATTGGAAGTTGGATTATAAGCTTTTAATTAACTGTGAACCTAATGAAAAGGTTAATGGAAGGCAAATCGTGCCAATAGGATCCGTAGGCAAGCTTTTACCTGTAGTTTTAATTCAAGGAAAGGCAGTGCAAATTGGTAGTTATTATGAGGGAATAAATCCGTTAGCCATATTAGCAAGACTTATTTGTTTAACCGAGGGTGATCCCACACTGGTGGAAAAGTGTGGGACAGAAATAACAGTACCACCTGTATGGAGCTTTGCTCGTGATTTAAAAGAAAGTTATGATTTTTCACTACCACAACGCGCGGTAGGTTATTGCAATATACTAACTTTCGCTAAAACTCCTTTGGAAGTTATGGAGTTATTTTTAGAAAAGTGCAGGGAAGTGGCAACTAAAACTCAAGCTGGACATAAAAACAATATGAAAATAAAGGTAATGACGTATGCAAAATTGCTAGATATTGCTAAGCGTAAAAAAGGTTTTGCGACTTTTTATGCTAAACTAATCGCTGCTAGTGGAAAAACATTAGGTGAAAAGGGTAGTGACTATCCTACGGGCACTATTAATATTATGCAAGAAATTTTAAATTTTACAGCTTTGTTAGAACCTGTTATAATAATTGCATTTGCGCCACCATATTATCCGGCTACAAACAGTATTAAATTGGTAGGTGAAAATTTCACTAAAGTTATGTGTACTATTGAAGCCAGTTTGCAAGTTGACTTTAAGCAATATTTTTTAGGCGTATCAGATTGTAGCTATTGCGGTACGGAAATGCCCATTGATAGTTCCTGCTATATAACGAATACACCAATCTGGGGGGCACTATATTCTTTTGATATAGCCGCTTTAAATAGGTTAAAGATGCCCTTTGTATTATTGGGACCATGGGGTAAGAATTTACACCAGAGCACGGAACGAGTAAATATTAACAGTCTAACTGAGCTTTTGCCGTGTACCTTGCAAAAGGTAGTGCAAAGTGTTTGGGATGCGTAATTAAAGATCATAGTACTATATATTAAAATAAAGGATGATAAAATATGTTTAGTTTTTTAAAAAAAAACACAACATTTCAATTGATTTCCCCTATGAG
>JAQVYX010000034.1 GCA_029004715.1 Acidaminococcaceae bacterium
TTGGAAAGAAAAATAGTCCACATCAAAGTGGACTATCCCTCACTGTGTAATATTTTCTCTCTTTAGAAGGCCGGTATAACAGCACCTTTGTACTTATCTGTAATGAATTTTCGTGCTTCCGGACTAGTAAGTGCCTTGGCCAATTTTTGCAGCTCAGGTCTTTTTTCATCACCTTTTCTGATCGCAACTATATTAGCATAAGGGGAATCTTTTGGTTCCGAAAATAAAGCATCTTTCACTGGATTTAGATTAGCTTCCATAGCAAAATTAGAATTTATAACAGAAATGACTACATCATCTAAAGAGCGCGGTAGCAACGCTGCCTCTATTTCCACAATTTTTAACCCTTTAGGATTATCTATAATATCAGCAGTTGTACCGCTTATGCCAACTCCGTCTTTAAGTTTTAGCAGCCCTGCAGCCTGCAAAATTGATAACGCTCTTCCACCATTAGTAGGATCATTAGGAATTGCAACGCGTGCCCCATTAGGCAAATTTTTCAAATCTTTGAGAGATTTAGAATAAATACCCATAGGTTCAATATGTACTTTAACTAACGACACTAATTGTAGTTTGCGTTCAGAGGCAAATTTTTCCAGATAGGGAATATGTTGAAAAAAATTAGCATCTAACTCTTTATCATTAAGAGCAAGATTAGGTTTAACATAATCACTAAATTCAATAACTTGTAAATCAATACCCTCTTTAGCCAACATAGGTTTAACAAAATTTAAAATTTCCGCATGCGGAACCGGAGTAGCTCCAACTTTCAAAATTATTTTTTTAGTAACCTCACTTTTATCTGCCCCAGTTTTATCCTTATTGCTGCCACATCCAGCAACTAACCCTAGAACAAAAAGACATACAAGCACCGTGAAGAGAACCTTTTTCATCATAACATCTCCCTTAGTAATTTTAGAACACAATAATACTTGCCTTTCCCCTAGCAAACAAAAAACCCTTTCCGAGGAAAGAGTGTGCACTACTACTTTCCTCCCATCTCACAGCTTAAACTGTAGGACTTAGCACCGTTTTGGTCATTAAAACCAAATGGTTGCTGTAGCTTCATAGGGCCTATCCCTCCGCCACTCTTGATAAGAGTATCGCTATAAAGTTGAATATTATGGTAAACTATTAGCAACTAAATGTCAATAAAAATATTTGTAATTAATATGACACTAATAGTATTTGTTCCTCTTTAGAACATAAAGAATGCCACTTCCGAAGAAGTGGCATTCTTTTCTTATATATGCTATTCTTTGCAATACTTAGCTAAACCGTCTTTGTAGGTATCATTACCATAACAATCAACACAAACTATAGCCGGGAAATCAACCACATCATAACGTCTAATGGCTTCAGGACCCAAATCACCATATGCCAGAATTTCTTGTTTTTTAATAGATTGTGAAATAACTACGGCAGCCCCGCCAATAGCTACGAAATATACAGCACAATTTTTTACGCAAGAATCAATCACTTCTTGGGAACGAGAACCTTTCCCAATCATGCCCTTCATGCCTTGTTCAATCATTGTAGGAGTATATTTATCCATACGGCCGCTGGTAGTAGGACCGGCAGAGCCAACAGCTTGCCCCGGTTTTTCAGGTGAAGGTCCTACATAATAAATAACATTACCTTGAACATCAATGGGCAGTTCTTCCCCACGGGCCAAAGCCTCTGTCATTCTCTTATGGGCCGCATCACGAGCTGTGTAAATAGGACCGGTAATAAGTACACTATCTCCTGCATGTAAAGTCTTAATAACATCATCAGTTAAGGGTGTCGTAATTTTTTTAGTCTCAGCCATATTCCTTATCCCCCTTACAAGCTCACTACAGCGCGACGTGCTGCGTGACAATTCAGATTAACGGCTACAGGCAGACCACCAATATGCGTTGGTGCATACTCTATATTTACAGCCAAAGCTGTATTAGTGCCGCCCAAACCAGAAGGTCCTATACCGGTTAAATTAACCCGCCTTAAGATTTCGGCTTCTAGTTCAGCGTATTTAGGATTAGGATTATGCTCGCCCATATGTCTTGTCAAAGAATGCTTTGCCAGTTCTGCAACACGCTCCATATTGCCGCCAACGCCTACACCCACAGTAATAGGTGGGCACGGGTTAGGTCCTGCAATACGCACTGTTTCTAAAACAAAGTTAACAAGGCCTTCTACACCGTCAGCAGGTTTAAGCATTTTCAAAGCACCCATGTTTTCGCTGCCACAACCTTTCGGCAAAACAGTTAACTTTACTTTATCTCCGGGAACAATTGTAGTATGAATAATAGCAGGAGTATTATCCCCTGTGTTTTTTCTAACAAAAAGAGGATCATCAACAGAAGATTTACGCAAATATCCCTTAGTGTAGCCATCGGCTACACCAGCATGAATAGCAGCTTCAATATCGCCGCCTTCAAAATGCACCTCTTGTCCTATCTCAGCATACACAACTGTAAGGCCCGTATCCTGACAAATAGGGCAATCTGTATCCTGAGCTAATTGGGCATTCTTTATAATTATTTCTAAAATTTCTTTTCCTAACGGAGATTCCTCGGTACCTGTAGTTTTTTTTAGGGTAGCTACAACTTCTTCCGGAAGATGACAGCACGACTGTATGCATAACTTACTTATAGCTGTTTCTACTTCTTTTACATTCATATTCCTCATAGGATAAAGGGCCTCCTTTTTGTTCAGGTGCTAATTAACGACCTACACGTTTTGCTGTATTGGCTCTGATTTCTTCAGGATCTTTTGTTACCCTGGCAATACCAAGTTCCATAGCCGTTTTAGCAACAGCAGCTGCAACAGCAGGAGCTACGCGATTATCAAAAGGAGCTGGAACTACATAATCTTGACGTAAATCCTTGTCGTCAATCAAGCCAGCTATAGCGTGCACAGCCGCTACTTTCATTTCTTCAGTAATTGCTCTGGCACGAACATCCAAAGCTCCACGGAATACTCCTGGGAATACACAAACATTATTTACTTGGTTAGGGGCATCACTACGACCGGTTGCAGCAACAGCTGCCCCAGCAGCCATTGCTGCCTCATAAGAAGTTTCAGGTACAGGATTAGCAAGGCCAAAAACGATACCCTTGTTCATGCTACTAATAATTTCAGGAGTAAATACATTGGGTTGAGAAACACCAATAAGAACATCAGCACCTTTAGTTACAGAAGCCAAATCGCCTTTAATTTTCGCCGTATTAGTAACAGTGGCCAAATAACTCTTGGCCATGTCCATAGAACCTTCACGACCTTCATAAATAGTTCCTTTGCTATCCAACATAATAATATTTTTAGCCCCTAAGTTATGAAGCAATTTACCAATAGCACTACCGGCAGCGCCACAACCGTTAACAATAATTTTAACCTCAGCAAGGTCTTTCTTTACAAAACGCAACGCCCCAAGCAAAGCTGCGCAACAAATAATAGCCGTACCATGTTGGTCATCATGAAAAATAGGTATATCACAAGTTTTTTTCAAGGCATCTTCAATTTCGTAGCATTTAGGTGAAGAAATATCCTCTAGATTAATGCCGCCAAAAGAAGGTTGTAAACGTTGAACCATGTCAATAAAAACTTTCGGATCTTTAGCATCAATGCAAATAGGAACGGCATCAACATCGCCAAAGGATTTAAACAAAACAGCTTTACCTTCCATTACCGGCATAGCGGCTTCTGGACCGATATCGCCCAAACCTAATACGCGCGTGCCATCACTAACTATAGCTACCATGTTTCCACGGCAAGTGTATTCAAAAGATAAATCCTTGTTATCTTTAATTTTTCTGCAAGGTTCTGCAACGCCTGGAGTATAAGCAATAGCTAAATCATGACCATCTTTTAAAGGTACCTTACTGCAAACTGCCAATTTACCATTATTTTTCATGTGTAATTCTAAAGACTCTTTGTTTAAATCTACCATTTTAATGCCTCCATTCAATTTTTAAATAGTATACTCTATTATTATATAGCAAACGCTATATAATTACAACGAGAAAATTCTAGCCACCGGTCTTTGTCCTTCCTGCAAAGATAAAACAGCATAAGTAGGGCCTTCATCGCCTCTTGGTAAAGCTAGACTCCCAGGGTTAACTAGCAGTGTATCGCCAAACCATTTAATGAGCGGCACATGAGTGTGGCCAAAAACCACTATTTCTGCTTCTAATTTTCGCGCCCACCAAGCAAGCTCTTCAACTTGATAGCCATTCATATAACGATGGCCGTGAGTAAGCCAAATTCGTTGACCTTCGAGAACGACAAATTCATCTATATTACCTCTGCCTATAGGTTTATCACAGTTCCCTGCCACCATAAGCATAGGTAATTTGGTCTCCGCAATCAAAAATCTGGCATCTTGACTATAATCTCCCGTATGTAGCCAATAATCAACAGGCTCAACCACCGCCAACAACTGACGCATGGCTTGTAGCTGGCCATGGGTATCGCCTGTAATTCCTATTTTCATTTATTTTTTCTCCATATTGTGCATAATTTTTTAATAGCCTTAGCCCGATGGCTAACGCTATTTTTTTCTTCCATAGTCGCCTCACCTAGACCCATATGCAATTCAGTAGACCAAAACAAAGGATCATAACCAAATCCTTCTGTGCCTAAAGGTTCATGCAAAAGCATCCCCTCACAAGTACCATTTGCCTCTTCTAAAATTTTACCTTCAGGATTTGCAACTGCTAAAGCACAAAAAAATCTGCAAGTCCTTCGAGTATAAAACTTCATATTCATTAACAATAAATTGTTGTTTTCTTCAGAAGTAGCTTTTTCCCCTGCATATCGAGCAGAGCGTACGCCTGGTGCCCCTTTCAAGCTTAGTACTTCCAAACCTGAATCATCGGCAATACAAGTTTCTCCTAAAATTTTAGCGTAATAAGCTGCCTTCAGTTTAGCATTGGCAGCAAAAGTTTTGCCCGTTTCTTCCGGTTCTTGAATTTCAGGAAAATCGTTTAGACATTTAAACTCTATGCCCAAATCTTGCATTAACACTTTAAATTCTTCAACTTTTCCAGCATTTTTAGTAGCAATAACAATTTTTTGCATATTACTTACCCACTCTATCCGCAATTTTTCCCAAAACTTTCTTTTGGCTTGCAATTAAATTTTTACACCCTTTTTCACCTAGCTCTAAAAATGTTTTCAATTGCTCTCTTGTAAAGGTATGCTCTTCTCCAGTGCCTTGTATTTCCACAAAATTACCTGCACCTGTCATAACGATGTTCATATCAACATCGGCATTAGAATCTTCGCTATAACATAAGTCCAACATTTCTTTTCCTGACACTGAACCTACGCTAATCGCAGCGCAAAAATCCTTTATAGGAAAAGGCTTATCTTTAGGGCAAATTTTGGCCAAAGCAATTACTAAAGCTACGAAACCACCGGTAATAGACGCTGTCCGAGTACCACCATCAGCTTGCAACACGTCGCAATCAATAGTAACAGCCTTTTCTCCCAAGGCCTCCAAATCGACGATAGAACGTAAAGCTCGACCAATAAGTCTTTGTATTTCTTGTGTTCGTCCGCTTTGCTTTCCTTTGGCCGCTTCACGAGAATTGCGGTCTTGAGTTGAACGTGGCAACAAGGAGTATTCCGCTGTAACCCAACCTTTACCCTTACCGGTTAAAAATCTAGGAACTTTTTCCTCTACAGTAGCATTACACAAAACCCTAGTGTTTCCCACTTCAATTAAAACAGACCCCTCTGGGTAAATAATAAAGTTCTTTGTCATTTTAACCGTACGGCCCTGATCTGCTTTTCTACCATCAATTCTTTTCATATAAACTTATCTCTCCCTCATATATTAGCTACAATACTTTTAGTTTTATCCTGAATTAAAATATTATCCCACTTACCTGTTTTTTTAGCCTTAAGTGCTAGAGCTACCGCGTTTTCACGGCATATTGAACATGTATCTCTATTAAATACCACTATGTACGCATTTTGATCACCAAATCTTGTATTCGCAGCAGTAGTTTCAATGGTCAAATAACCACTACAATTTTCACAATAATGGGCAGTTTCTCTTTGGTTTTCGCTAATACCCTCCTCATCATAATAAATGCTTTTATTTCTTTGCCACTGTCTTCCACATTTACTCATTGCTTCTTTTCTAAGTATTTCTCTATCGGTCCATAGTTGCCCTACTTGATCAATAAGCTGGTCAACACGCTGATTACACTCAGTGCTTTGAAGATGTAATGCAGTTTGGTCTGGTTCAATAACCTGGCTATAATCCATTCCAGCCATAGCCAAAACAATGCCGGTATTTACATAAGGCAGTGCTGCTTCCACCGAATAACCACCTTCTAAAACCGCTATATCTGCCTTTAACTTAGCTGCCAAAGAGGCATAGCCTTGAGCAGTAACATTCATAGATGCTAAGGGATCACTAAAATGGTTATCTTGTCCTGCAGAATTTATAATTATTTCAGGATTGAATTCGTCCAAAACAGGACGAATAAGGCCATCAAACAATCTATGTATTCCCTCATCACCAGTTCCAGGTAAAAGCGGTAGATTGAGGTTCATACCTAAAGCTGCCGGACTTCCAGCCTCATTAGGAAAGCCTGTGCCAGGATAGAGCGTTCTTCCATCTTGATGAAAAGAAATATACAGTACATCAGGATCATGATAAAAAATATCCTGTGAGCCGTCACCATGATGCACATCGGTATCTACTATGGCAATTTTTTTCACGCCATATTTACTTCGTAAATATTCTACCATAACAGCCTCAATATTAATCGTGCAAAATCCTCTAATACCATAAACTACTCGCATAGCGTGATGTCCTGGCGGTCTTACCAATGCGAATGCGCATTTAACTTCCCCTCGCATCACAGCATCAGCAGCCGTAAGACAACCACCAGCTGAAACCAAATGGGCTGGTGTAATAAGCTTAGCGATAGAAGGAATACCTATATGCACTCGTTCTAAATCCTTAATACTAGCCATGCGTGGTCGATATTCGCGAATCTGTGGTAAGTCAAAAATGCCCTCTTCTAATAATTGATCACGTGTATAAAGCAAGCGTTCCTGTCTTTCAGGATGAGTAGGACTAATCATCCAATCAAAAGCAGGGAAAAAAACCAAACCTAAATTTGGCATCAAAACGCCACCTCCCTGCCAATAACATGAGATAAAACACCTGGCTGCAACTGCATTTTTAAATATATTATTTTACCGGAAGAAATATAATCGTGAATAGTGGCAAATTCCTCATAGGCCACAATTTCTGCTACCGGTGCAATAATTTGCCACTTATTAGCTGCTGCTTGTAACCACGCGGTGAGCAATTCTTGTGCTACCTGTTTATTAAAATAATGAGGTAATTTAGCTTTAATGCCCGCCTCGGGAATAATATAATAATTTTCAGTAGTGTCTGCTCTAAGTGTAGCTGTTAAAGTTGGTTTTGCTAATGCCGCACCTATGGCATTTGCTACCATAGCTCCCACCGGAATTTCTACGGGCAAATGCATATAATCTCCCAAAGCTTTTACAAGACCGGGAGCCGCTCCGCCTACACCTATTAAAAGTTCCGGTTTAAACAAATTACCGGCAATAATATCATTTACAGTATAAACTGGCTGTATACCCCATTGGTACACCATTTCGTCAATAGTTCTTTTTATTTTTTTCACAGCAGCCTCTACAACTGCATGGGCTACCTGTTTTTCTGTCTCTTCGCCCCTAGCATATAATTTCATAGCTTCCCTAGCCAGGCGTCCTTCCCCAAAACTAACTAGACCCAGCGTAATAAAAGCATCGGACAAGGTCGGAGCCCTACCGCCCAAAGCCATTGCCCGGCCAGCTCTTTCAGGTCCTACAACAAAACCTTCCTTAGTACGGATAATAACACTATCGCCACCCAAACCTAAGGAACGCATATGGAATGCACGTACCGCTGTATTAAAACCAGCAAGTACAGCTCCCTTTGGGGACATAAGAGGTTGACCTTTTTCCCAAAAAGCAATATCTGTAGTTGTTCCACCAACATCCAAAGAAATAGTATTAACACTGGGCGGTTTTAAAGCCTCTATTCCTAAAACACTAGCAGCCGGCCCAGTAAATACAGCTTCCACCGGTTGTTCCAACGAAGCTTCTAAAGGCAATGTCCCACCATCTGCCTTTAAAATATGTACAGGAGCATTAATTTCACGTTCATTCAAACTTTTTTTTATCTGCCTAATAAAGTCCGCATATTTAGTATAAACAGCTGCAGAAAAATAGGCGGAATTAGTCCTACGTATAAAATTCAATTCTCCTGAGAGCTCTGACCCTGAAAATATTTTCAAAAAATTGCATTTTTTTAAATCTCCACGCAAAGCTTTTTCATTAATTTGATTACGCACAGAAAATTTGCCACTGACAGCCGCAACTTTTTTCCCAGTTGCCATTTTTTTTACCAAATCATAATCAATAGCTTCCGCGGTTATTACTTTCCCTCTGTGGTCAATATATCCCGTCGCTAAATATGGTTCGACAGGGAACTGTCCTTTGGTTGACATACCAGGTCCAGCCATAACAGCTAAAAATACCTGATCAATTTTATTCTCAACTAGTGCGTTAGTTACTATAGTACTAGAAATTACAACACGAGTAATCCGCATTTTCTCCGCGTCTATAATTTCTTTATCCAACTTCTCAGCAGAAAACAACCTGTCTAAGGAGAGCAAAATTCCCCCTAAAATATCGGGTGTCGTCTCACTTTTTGCCATAGAACAAATAACGTCACCATCAATAAGAACAGCATCAGTAAATGTTCCACCTACATCAATCCCTAAAAGCATAAGTAACATCACCTTCTCTAAGGAACATACTTTATTATATTCCCTATTATGGGTAAAAAACCTGCCTTTGTATCCTTAGTTTTCGCAATCTTTTTGTTATTTTTCTACTATCTTCTATTATAGCAGATTATTAAAGTATTAAGCATAGTTACACTAAAATATAATAGATTTAAAAGCAAAAGGCATGCTGTTGAGTTTTTTCTCATAGCATGCCTTTCTACTTAGGATTATTATTTTTTATAATTTTTAATTATGCAAATCGGAGTCCTTTGACTAGCGTTACCAAAAGGATTATCGATTAAAATTTGTTCTACCAGTTTAGAATCAACTCCGGCTGATACACCTAAAACACAAGAACGTTTCAAATCATTAACATCAGCAATAGCCGCACCATAACAGCCTGTAGCCAGCTTAATAGCTTCTGCTACTTTTACAGGTTGAGCAGGTCCATAAACAATATGTTTATCATATGGTGGCATAGTACCTGTTACATCATCAATAAGACGAGCCTGCTCCCCGGCCATTTGATAAAAAACACCAGCCTTGCCAAAACACTTAGCAAAAAATCCACATATTACTGCCCATAAAACTCTATACTTACCTTCCACATCCATCAAAGATTGCATACTATTCCAGCCAGCAATACTTCCTTCAGAAGGAAAAAGCTGAGATAATACCTTAGCTAAAAAGCAAGGTTTAAAATCTTCAGGGCGCTTAGCTCTGCCCTGAGTAATGGCGACTACACTCTCTGCTGCACAAATAACATCGTTGGGTCCAATTTTATCTGAGCCATATTCTAAAATAGCATCCACAATATTATCATGAATAGTCAAAATTCTTGTTCGAATAGGAATTATTTCATATTTATCTGTCATTATCAGCACCTCCTACCAAAGCGCTTATTTCTGCACTCTTGACAGTAAAAAAATCTTTACGAATATAAATTTCTTTTCTCGCCATACCGTTATAGTAAATTGCTACATCCATATCAACCATATTTTTCATGGCTTCCTTAATATCATATCCAGTATTAGCAACAAAACGGAAAGTTACAATTAAGGATACTTGTGATTTTTTTTGTAAAATAAATGCTTCAAAATAGTTATCATTGCGACGACGATTGCTTGTCTCTACGTTACTATAAACAGTGGCTTGCTTATATTGCTCTTGAGGCAAATATGGTCTGGCAAAAATATCTGTAATAGCCGCATCTTCAACTCCGGTATTACTAATGGGCATTTCTGTAATAAATACCGCTTCTTTATCTGTTAAACTTGTTAATTGCAAAACTGTTCTCTTACTAGTTAATACACTTGTCTTATCTGTAGGTTTCATCCAAGCATAAATAATAATTACAATGGCACCAGCAATTGCCAAACATATAAGAACCATAATTAAATTTACCAAAATACTCATTTAGTCGTTACCGACCTTTCTTGATCATATAGTGAAGCTATTTTATTATAATATTCATCAGTAAGTCTTGTGATTTTTCCTGCCATATTTGTAAAAACATTCTGTGTCTTTCCCTCTGCCAATACCAACCCATCGCCCTTTCGTACAACTGCATAGGAGAAATTCATTTTCGCTTTACTAAAAGCGAGCATCGTTGTTTGAATTTCAAATTCATCATCAAACTTAGCTGAGTTTTTATACTTACACTGCACTTCAGTAATGGGAAATATATAACCTGCAGCCATAAGCTCATTGAGCTCAACACCAGCAGCACGCAAATATGCAACTCTCCCCATTTCAAACCAACGCAAATAATTGGCATGATGTACCACACCCATTAAATCAGTTTCTACAAAACGAACCCTGTCAGAAATCGCTATCATATGCTATCTCTCTTTCCTAAAATCAACCTTTATATTGTACCACTTTTTTGCTGATTAGCGTAGTTATAAAAACGTTTTTTAATAACCTAAGCGCTCCCCTACAATAATGATATGAAAATCAGAACCCCTTGGAGCCATATGCATGATGGAAGTAATCATACAGATTCTTTCTGGGCTGTTGCATTCCATGCATATTCCTGTAGCAACGCAAGGTGTTTTACAGCTAAGACGTGTGGCATTCATAGGTGCTGCTTGCAGTTTAATGCGTTGTCTTCCCGCTTCTTCGTCTTGAACAATTTTGTTTATTCCTACTACTAAAATTACCCTTTTAGGGCCAAAAGACATAGCCGCTACCCTGTTACCGGAACCATCTACATTAATAATTTCACCTTCTAAAGTAACTGCATTAGTACTAGCTAAAAACACATCTGCTGTTAACTCCTTACACCTTACAATACGAGACTCTTCCTGCGCTAGTCCTTGATGATAATAAATAATATTTCCACGTTTTTCCAACTCATATTTTAGGCATAATTCCTCCATAGTTTCTGAACCGCCCATGCCAACAGTATCCGTATCCT
The DNA here is from genome assembly GCA_029004715.1 of Acidaminococcaceae bacterium. Classification (GTDB taxonomy): domain Bacteria; phylum Bacillota; class Negativicutes; order Acidaminococcales; family Acidaminococcaceae; genus JAAYAE01. Next base: position 11,230 of record JAQVYX010000034.1, read on the forward strand.
TTATAAGGTCTAATACTGCTTGCAGCGCCTCTTCTTTAGTAGCTACAAATTGTGCTTGAAATCTTTTATTATTTAAAGCTTTTACTGCTTGTTGCCCCAATGCCGAAAAATGCTTGCTTGCTATCTTGTCCATTATACTATCCCCTTTTCTAACTATATATCATAGTATATTATAACAAAAATACCTGCAATTGATAATAGTTTGCTTATATGCTATAATTAACACCGTCACACAAGCATACGCCTGTAGCTCAGTGGATAGAGCGTCAGCCTCCGGAGCTGAAAGCGGTGGTTCGATTCCACTCAGGCGTACCATAATTAAAAAATTACAAGAGCGAATTTCCTTGTTTACTAGGAAATTCGCTCTTGTTTTTATTCACTATAATTTTTCCTGTACTTCTTCATGTAAAAACACTAGTTAGGCCTCGAACAATCAACTACTAGTCCAATTTTTGTGTTCATGCAAAATACGTACGAAAGTTCCGCCGGGCATGGGCATCGCAAAATAGAATCCCTGACCGGCATCGATTCCCATACCGCGCAATTTATCTGTGTCTTCCCTAGTTTCAATCCCCTCTGCAATAATAGGTATTTCTAATCTACGGCCCAAATCAGCTACTGCCAAAAGAATCTTATACGCTCTAGAAGCATCTGTACAATAGCCCAAAAACCTCATATCAATTTTGAGCATATCTACTTTAATATCCTTAAGCATATTTAAAGAAGAATACCCACTACCAAAATCATCCATGAGGACTTGGAAACCATATTCCTGCAATTTTTTTATAGTAGTAAACATGATGTCTTTACCTTGGGCATAAACACTCTCTGTTATTTCCAACCGTAACATTTCCGGTGGCACAGCATAGTCTTCTGTTAAATCTATAATGTTTTGACCAAGATTAGGATTATAAAAATTTACTCGTGAGATATTAACAGAAATTGGCACTGTAGTATTATTTTGCTGCATTTGGTTAGCAAGGAACTTACAGGCTTCACGCCACATGTAGTGATCCAATTGCTCAATCATACCATTACGTTCAAATATTGGAATAAAAAGTGTGGGTGCAACCAATCCTAACTTGGGATGAATCCAGCGTGCCAATGCTTCAGCGCCTAAAATTTTTCTTGTTTTTAAATCAAAATACGGTTGATAATAAGGTACAATTTCACCAGTTTTCAATGCACCTTCTAAATCAGCCATTAATTGGTGTTCCATAATAAGTTTTTCTCGCCAAGCATTGTCATAGTAAGCAAAAGAATTTTGATAGGACCCGCGCACAGTTTGCAAGGCAATCTTAGCTCTATCCACCATTTGTCTTACCGGCACACTAATATCATCAATAGTATATATGCCAATGTCAACAATAATTTTGAATTTATAAGAAAAGCTGTTAAACTCTTTTGCCGCTATATGCATAAACTCTACAGCATCAAAACTTTCCTTAGCAATGCATACGGCAAAACGGTCTGCATACAATCTAGCTATGGTAGCCTTCTCACCGTACATGGTTTTAAGCTTAGCTGCAACAAACTTCAATGTATTATCACCTACATCCACACCAAACAAGTCGTTTATCATCTTAAAATGTTCTATGTTAAGTACAAATAAGACATAATCTGTTCCTTTATTGGCATTGAGCATTTGCTCCGTTTCCAAAAAAAAGTATGTTCTGGTAAATAAACCAGTTAGTTCATCTTCTTGTAATTCTTTTTTTAATTTTATCTGCAACTTGTTTCGCTCTGTGATATCATACATACAAATCGTAGCCGTCTTAATATTATTATACAAAGCACTGTCTTCCACAACAAATTCTAAACATTGCTTACCTTCTGCATTTTCAAAAAATATGGGTTTATTATATTTTCCGCCATATTGGTTTTTCAAAGGACAATTTTCGCAAGGAGCATCTTTTTTTTGTAATTCCTTATAACATTTTAGCATAGGGGTATTGCTGGGGAAAATTTTCTTTCTATGATCAGTACAATACAGCAAATCACCATTGTTTTTGTTAATAACATAAACTAATGTACCTGTACTGTTTAGAAGCGTTTTATGAATTTTATAGTACTCGGACAATAAGGTCATCCGAGCCTCTTTCATAAAAAAAACACCTACTAACATAGCTAAGTTACCAATAAACTTATTTTGTTTACCACTATCATGTCTTTTTCTATCACATTGTTCAAAGCTTACAACGGCATATATTCTCCCTTTTTCGTCAAAAACCTTGTACATCATAAGCGATAATGCTCCTCGCTTGGAACACCATTCACGCAGTTCAGCACTTTTTAGTTTAGTAACATCAGCCGAAGTTAAACTGCCATCTTGCTCAAAATCCTCCTTGATTTTTTCCATGAAGGCATTTGTCATATTATGGGTTTCATGGTTTGAAACACTAACACCCCTGAATTTTTCTAAAAGTAAAGTTTTTGAATCAATAGCCATTTTTCAATTTCAACAATAATT
>JAQVYX010000035.1 GCA_029004715.1 Acidaminococcaceae bacterium
AACAGGAGAGGCTTACTATCAATGTAATGATACCAGCAACTGTTTAATGCGTTTGAACGGGGGTAAATAATTGAAAGATTTTCAAACACCAATCCTAGTCGTACAAAAATTGCGTAAACAATTTGGCGTAGGGTGTGACCATTGTCGAGATATTAGCCCAGAGCATTTAGAAAAAAATTACTGCCCAAAATGTGGCACAGTTTATGCTTGCAGGGACGTTTCTTTTGAGTTATATGAAGGGGAAATTTTGGGCGTTGTTGGAGAAAGCGGTAGTGGGAAATCCACTATGATGCAATGCTTATATTTTGACCAAGAAGTTACAGCAGGGACGGTAAGTCTTCGCAGTTATAAAAATGGTAAAAATATGTTTTCTGAATCTGCGCAACAGAAGCGCTATATAAGAAATAATATGTTTGGCATGGTTTACCAAAATCCAATTATGGGGCTTAATATGAATTTTTCTGCTATTAGTAATATAGCTGAAAAACTTATTGCTGCCGGTAATCGTAATGTGGCCGCCATGAGCAGCAGAGGGGAAGAACTACTAGATGAAGTAAATATTCCTTTGTTTAGAATAAAAGAGCCACCTAAAAATTTTTCCGGCGGTATGCAGCAAAGAGTACAAATTGCTAAGGCTCTTAGTAATAATCCGCCAATTTTGCTTTTAGATGAAGTAACTACAGGGCTAGACCTTTCGGTTCAGGCTAATGTGTTGGATCTAATAAAAAAAATCCAACGGGAACTTAATATTAGCATGATTGTAGTTTCACACGATTTAGCAGTAATACGTATGTTGGCGGATCGCACTGTAGTAATGCTCAATGGCAATATTATTGAAAGTGGTTTAACAGACCAGATTTTGGAAGACCCGCAGCACCCGTATACACAAGAATTGGTATATTCATTGCTATAAACTGGAGGATGAGCAAGTGTATTTAATTACAAATGGGCAAGTTGTTACGGAAACGGAAATTTTAAATAATTCAGAAGTTCTTATTGATGGTGAAAATATAGTTGGAATTTATAATAGTGGAACAACTAAAATTAATGAGTTAGATAAAGTTATAGATGCTGAGGGGGGATTTATAGCTCCCGGATTTGTGGATATTCATTCAGATTATATTGAAACAATGGCTTCACCACGGCCAACAAGCGTTTTAGATTTTGATATTAGTATTCGCGAAACAGAAAAAATACTTATTAACCAAGGAATTACGACTATGTTTCATTCCCTTTCCTTTATAGGTGAAGACGAATTTAGTGTTAAACCTATACGCTCGCCTGAAAATGTTAAGGCTCTTTTAGAGAAAATCGCCCAAACTCACAATAGGTTACATTTGATTCGACACCGTTTTCACGCACGTTTGGAAATAGATGCGGTAGATAATATAGAACAAATTAAACAGTTCATTCTAGCTGGGAAAGTGCAGTTACTTTCTTTTATGGATCATTCGCCGGGACAAGGCCAGTATAGAAATTTAGAAATCTACCGTAAAACCTTAAAAGGTTATAAAAAAATTACAGATACCGAAATTGATAAAGTCATTGCTTCTAGGCAAGGAAGCGAAAAAATGACTCTAGTTATGATTCAGGATATAGCGGAGTTGGCTCATAGACAAAATATCGCCATAGCTTCTCATGATGATGACACTAATGAAAAAATTGAATTTCTCAAACAGTTTGGTGCTACAATCAGTGAATTTCCTATAACCATTGAAGTTGCCAAGGCGGCTAAGGCTGCTGGAATGTTAACGCTGGTTGGCGCCCCCAACATTTTATTAGGGGGATCGCATTCAGGTAATATGAGTGCTGCACAAGCTATTAATGAAGGCGTAGTGGATATTCTTTGCAGTGATTATTATCCAGCCGCGTTATTACACGCAATTTTTATTATGCATGAGCAATATGGTCAGGACCTAGCAAAAATGTTTCAGCTGGTTACGCTTAATCCGGCAGTTGCAGTAAAAATGGATGGAGAAATCGGGTCTATTGTGCCTGGGAAAAAAGCCGATGTGCTTGTTATAAATAAAATCGAAGGAGATTTTCCTGTAATAACTTGCGTCATGGTAGACGGAAAAGTAATAACTCAAACAAACTATCGTGTATAGGAGGGGAAAAGTTGTCGGTACTTTTAGATATTAAACATTTAAGTAAATCCTTTACAATTCACAGCATACATAAAGAAATACAGGCTTCTCAGGATATAAGCTTTTCTCTAAACAAAGGAGAATTTATTGGTATAGTCGGGAAAAGCGGTAGTGGTAAGTCAACTATATTAAAATGTATCTATCGTTCTTATTTAGCAAGTAAGGGAGAAATATGGTATGACTCTGCTGAATTTGGCTTAATTAATATGGTCACGGCCAAAGAACGGCAAATAACCTATTTACGCCGTTATGAAATTGGCTATGTTTCACAGTTCCTTAATGTTATGCCACGTACTAATGCTCTGGAAATTGTAGAACAAGCTTTGTTGGATACGGGAAATGGAATTGAATATAGTCGGGAACAGGCTACAAAAATATTAACGCACTTTGAACTTGATGAAAGTTTGTGGGATAGCTATCCTAATAATTTTTCCGGTGGCGAGAAATTGCGCTTAAATATTGCTAGAGCAATGGTTAAAAGACCACGTTTACTCTTGTTGGACGAGCCAACGGCCAGCTTGGATAATGCATCCAAGCTACGTGTCAGAGAACTTATTGAGCAACTAAAGAGTGAAGGAACAACTATGCTGGGAATTTTCCATGACATAGAATTTATGGAGGGGGTATGCGACAAGCAAATAAATATTTCTCAGGGGAAGCTTTTGTAAAATGGTTTAAAATTTATAATAAAATTAAACTGAGGAGAGATAACAATATGTTGAAAAAAAGATTGTTAGCTTTGGGCATGTGTGTAATTTTGGGAGCTAGTTTACTTTCTGGTTGTAGTAGTGGGAAAAGCGGAGATAAAAGTGTAAGTGCGGGTAAGGGAAAAGATATTGTCATGGTTTGGCTGCCTAATGAATCAGGTGATGGGTACAAAGCATCCCGGGATGCTATTGGGGCATTGGTTGAAAAAGCTACCGGTAAAAAAGTTGTGCATAAGCTAACCACAGATTACGCTATTGCTGTAGAAACCATGGCTAACAATAAGGCGGCAATTGGGTATTTGGGAGCTCAAAGTTTTGTAGAAGCTAATAAAAAGAACCCCAAGGTTCTTCCTTTTGTAGTTAATAGCGGAGCATCCGGGACCTTGAAGGATGCAGTTTATTATTCTTGGCTGGCAGTTAATAAAGGCGATGAGGATCAATATAAAAAAGATGGAAAATATGTTATTGATAATATTCAAGGAAAAAGATTTTCTTTTGTATCAAATAGTTCTACTTCAGGTTTTAAGGTTCCAAGTGCAGGAATTGTAAGCTACTTTGGAAAAATGGATAAATGGAAGAACCTAAAGGTAGCAGATTTACTTGAGGGCGGGCCGGATAAATTTTTTAGTGAAGTATTATTTGGTGGTTCTCACCAAGGGGCAGCTATGAACCTTTTGAACAAAAAAGTAGATGTTGCTGCTTTTTGCGATGAAATTATGAATAACTATACCTCTTTGGTTTCAGGGAAACTAAATATGAATGGAGCGGTATATAAAATTAAAGATGGAGCAGCCGAGCCTTTTAATAGCATGGTTGGCAAAGAATTCGTTATTATAAAATCAGTGCCGGTATTAAATTCTCCCATGGTTATGAATACAAGTATGCTGACAAAAGATGAACAAGAAAAATTAATTGCTGCCTTTACGGATCCTGCGGTTGCAAATAACCCAGCTATATTTGTTCCCAAAGGTTCGAAAGCTACGGGTTCTTTTAAGAAAACCAAAAACGAATGTTTTGTGAAAGTAGAAAATTCTTGGTTTGACCCTATTCGCGAATTATCTAAATAATAGATATTTATATGATTGCGGAGGCCTATTGAAGAGGAAGGCTTCCGCAATTTATATTATGTCAAGAAGTAAACAACAGTTAGGAGAACGCGTGATGGCATTCTTAGAATGTATAGATATAACAAAAGAATATGCAAACACAATTGCTCTAAAGAAGATTTCTTTTTCCGTGAATAAGGGGGAAATGGTTGCCATTATTGGGCCATCAGGTGCCGGCAAGTCTACATTATTGCGGTGTATTAATAGAATGATAGTACCTACAGCTGGGGATGTTATTTTTGATGGAGTTAATTTTAATACACTCAATAGTGCCCAATTGCGTGAGCAACGGCGAAAAATAGGCATGATTTTTCAACATTATAATTTAGTAAATCGTTTAAGTGTTGTGGAAAATGTTTTACATGGTAGGCTCGGTTATAAAACTACCTTTGAAGGAATATTTGGTCGTTATGCTGAAGGAGAGAAAGAAGAAGCTTTTAAAATTCTTGCGAGATTAGGGCTGGAAGAGCAGGCGTACAGACGTTGTGATGAACTTAGCGGTGGGCAAAAACAACGGGTAGGCATCGCTAGAGCGCTTATTCAAGAACCCAAACTTATGCTCTGCGATGAGCCTATAGCTTCTTTGGATCCCAGTTCTGCCAAAATTATAATGGATTATTTATGGGATATTAATAAAAGCATTGGTATCACCTGCTTTGTAAATCTACATCAAGTAGATGTAGCACTAAAATATGCGGATAGAATAATTGGTATTCGCAAAGGGGAAGTAATATATGATGGACCACCATGTGCACTAAAAAAAGAGACCATTCATCAAATATATGACTCCAAAACAGGCGAGTTAATAATGGATTAAGTTATTTTACTAGGCGAGGAGAATGCTTATGGAGCTATTAGTAGTGAAAAAACGTCAAAATTATATAGCAATGTTTTTTATATTAGTGGCGTTACTTTCTTATGGGGCGATGGAGGTTACTGGGTTTGAGCCTGCTCAAGCATTGATAGCTATACCTCAGGCTATAGTTTGGTCCTTATCAAATTTTTATCCAACTATGGCTTCCATCAAAAACTTGCCAGCCATTTTAATAAAACTGCATGAGACAGTATTTTTAGCTATTGTTGCTACGACAACAGGTGGGATTTGTGCCATGGCTTTTGCCCTGCTTAGTACTAAGGGAGTACCGGTATTTACCGTAATGTGTAGACTGATTGCGTCATTCTTCCGTAATATCCCTGATACTGTGTGGGCCATAGTATTACTTTTAAGTTTTGGGCAAAATGTGATTTCCGGTTATATCGCTTTGTTTTTTGCGACTTTTGGTTTTCTTACCAGGGCGTTCGTTGAAACTATAGAGGAAGTAGGAGCTAACTCTATTGAGGCACTAGAAGCTTCTGGGGCTACTTATGGACAGATAGTTTTTCAGGCAATTATTCCTTCGTGTATAACGCAAGTTGTTAGTTGGTTATTATTTATGATTGAAACCAATATTCGCAGTTCAACTTTGGTAGGTATGCTTACGGGTACAGGCATAGGAAACTTATTCAATATATATTACAAATTCTTCGATTATCATAGTGCCAGTTTGGTAGTTATTATGATTGTCATAGTCATTCTGATTATAGAAGCGGCATCTAATCACGTTAGGAGGATGATTTTATAATGGAAAATGTATTTGATGCTACGGTACAGCCTATTTCGTTAATGTCTTCATGGCCTAAGCTTATGAAAAAGGACAAAAAAGGAAAAATTATTGTTCACTCTACTGATGCTAAACAAAATGTTGTAAATTACACCTTGGTTTTCTTAGCTATTTTGACAGTTTATGGAATTGCAACCTTTGATTATAAAAAAATATTTATGAGTAAAGCCATAACGGACACCATTCAAAATTTTGCTATCATGCTTACGGAACCCATGGCTGTTCACTTTACTTATGCTGAGGCCTTCGGGCAATTGCTTATGACTTTAAGTTTAGCTTTCCTAACTACAGTTATGGGTTCTATTATTGCACTATTTTTTGGACTTTTAGCGGCAAAAAATTTAACTAATAAAAAAACCTCTAATTTTATTAAAGGCGGCGTTGCCATTATTCGGGCTATTCCTACAGTTTTATGGGTGCTTATTTTCGCGGCTTCTGCAGGCCTTGGAAGTGTAGCCGCCATCATAGGATTAAGCTTTCATGGTATTGGATATTTAATAAAGAGTTATTCAGAGTCTTTTGAAGAAATGGATGAAGGAATTATAGAGGCTTTAAAAGCTAGTGGGGCAAATTGGTGGCAAATAGTATTTCAAGCAGTACTACCATCTTCTATTACTTGTATATTGGCCTGGACCTTTATGCGTTTTGAAATAAATTTCACTAATGCTGTAGCAATGGGAGCAGCTGCAGGAGCAGGTGGTATTGGTTATGAGTTGTTTATGGCCGGTAATTATTATTATAATATTCGTGAAATTGGCCTAATTACCTATATGGTATTAGGATTTGCAATAATACTAGAAATTTTCTCGAATAGATTGAAAGCGCATATTAAATAAATTAGAGGGAGGGAAGCTTAATGTGCATTGATTTACATGTTCATACAAATGTGTCAGACGGTGCCTATGACATCGAAAAGACTTTAAAAATAGCACACGAAAGCGGTATTACACATATTGCTATCACTAATCATGACACGGTCGAGGAATTAGCTGAGGCAGTAACAATAGGTATAAAACTAGGTATAGAGGTTATACCTGGTATTGAAATTTCGGCCAAAGACCCAGCAACAGGTAAAGCTGTACATATTTTAGGATATAATTTTGCGCTGGGAGCAAAACATATAAAACAACTGTGTACTTCTACTCTGCATAAGCGGCAAGAAAAATCACTCTGGCAAATTGATACTTTAATAAATAATGGCTATAAAATTGATAAGATGTCCATAAATGTTAAGCGCAAGGGAAGGACCATATATAAGCAACATATTATGGAAGAACTTGTGTTAAATGGCTATACTGATAAAATTTATTCGGACCTTTATGAAAGATTATTTAAAGGACAAGGTGTTTGTGTAGGGGGGGAAAAGTTTGATTACCCTGATGCTGCGCAGGCAGTAAAAGCAATTCGTGCTGATGGTGGCATAGCTATTTTGGCTCATCCCGGGGCACAAGAAAGCTTGCATTTGGTAAAAACTTTAGTAAGCGTAGGGTTAAATGGTATAGAATTAGTACATAGCAAAAACAGCGATGAAGTAAAAGAAAAAATTATAGAGTTAGCACAACAATATGACTTGCTTGTTACAGGTGGCAGTGACTTTCATGGGAAGTATGACACAGTACAGGAATTTGGCAGTTACCTATGTCCACAAGGTGCTTTTGCAGATTTTCAAAAGTGCAGTCCTAATTATTTTTATTTTATACAAGAATTGGTTTTTAGAGCGGGAGTACGTTTGTTGGAATATAATACTTTATTCAAGGATGGCATGTGCAAAAATGGTGACGCTACAGATTTAGTAACAGAATTTGATATTAAAATAGAAAAGTTTTTAGCGGATGCAATTCGTTATAAATTCCCTAGCCATGGGTTTATTACTGAAGAAAAAGTAGTAAATAACGTTGGTGATGAAGAGTACACCTGGATTATAGACCCTATTGATGGTACGACTAACTTCATTAGTTGTGGAAAAGATTTTGCTATTTCTATTGCCTTATACAAAGCAGCAAAACCTGTAATGGGAGTTGTATACGATGTTATGTCCAAGAAAATGTATGTGGGAGTTAAAGGTGCAGGCGCTTTGCTTAATGGAAAAGCTATAAAACGTATTTCCGGTGCAAACTACTTGCAGGATGCGGTTGTTGATTGTAGTTTGAGAAGTATGGTATATATAAGTAAAGAAAAGAACATAAACTTTTTTCACTTGGCAGGTAAAATACGAGCGCATAGATCCAGTGGCTGTGCTTCCCTAGCTATTTGCAAAATAGCGCAAGGCTTATTGGATGTTTATTTATCGGCTTATTTATATATTTGGGATTATGCAGCAGCAAGAATTATTTTGGAAGAAATGCATGGAGTTATGGTATTGGACGAGCAAGACGATTGTTTAGATAAAGTTATAACAAAGAGTTTTTGTGCTGCAGTATTTTGTAACCAAAATATCGCTCAAGACTTTCTAAAGTTGAGTGTTAAATAGAACAGAACAGTTTGTTTTCATACCCCCCTATTTATTGGGCTAATTTTATATTTCATAATTCCTGTTAACGTGATAAGATATGAATGTAGTAATTATAACGAGAATGGGAGTTTTTTGATGCGAGAATACACAAAAATATATATTACAAAAAAAGCAGAGTTTAGTGCGAAATTAGGACATCCATGGGTTTTTGAAGATGAGATTATTCGCATAGAAGGCCAATACAATGATGGTGATTTAGTTGATGTTATGAATGATAAAGCACGTTACATTGGTACAGGATTTATTAACAACCACTCTAAAATTAGAGTACGTATTATTTCTCGTAATGCTAATGATAAATTTGATGAAAAGTTTTTTGAAAGGCGTTTGCGATATGCCGTAGAATACAGGAAAACGGTTATGCCTGGTGCAGATTTCAAGTGCTGCCGATTGATTTTTGGCGAAGCGGACTTTTTACCGGGACTCACTGTAGATCGTTTTAATGATGTATTGGTTGCCCAAGTACTAGCTCTGGGGATGGAAATACGCAAAGAAACAATTTTTAAACTTTTAGTAGAAATCTTAGAAGAATTAGGCGAAACTATTAGTGGCATATATGAACGCAACGACGTAAGAATTCGTGGACTAGAGGGAATGGCGGAAGGCAAGGGAGCGTTCAAGCTACAGGGAAAAGATTTGTTATCTTGCCCACTAGAAACTATTATTATTGAAAATGAGCTTAAATATCGCGTAGATGTAGTCAATGGTCAAAAGACCGGATATTTCTTGGATCAAAAATATAATCGCCTAGCAATCCGTAAAATAAGTAAGGGACGCAGGGTATTAGACTGCTTTACCCATACAGGAGCTTTCGCCTTAAATGCAGCTGCCGGTGGTGCAGCCCTAGTTACGGCTGTAGATGTATCAAAAGAAGCCATAGCAAACACCAAGCATAACATTTTGCTTAATGGTATGGAAGACAAAGTAGAGACATTAGAAGCCAATGTTTTTGACTTACTAACGGAATTGACAATAAAACAGGTACGGAATTATGATTTCATTATTTTAGATCCTCCAGCTTTCACCAAATCAGGCAGTACAGTTAAGAATGCGTTACGTGGGTATAAGGAAATAAACCTGAAAGCTATGAAGTTATTGCCAAGAGGAGGATATTTAGCAACTTGCTCATGCTCCCACTTTATGCCTGAAGGACTATTTATAAAAATGCTTAAAGAGGCGGCTTGTGACGCCGATGTTTCTTTGCGACAGGTAGAAGCAAGGCAACAATCACCGGATCATCCGATTTTATATAGCGTACCTGAAACTAATTATCTTAAATTCTACATTTTCCAAGTTGTTTAAAAATGGTATAATAAAGACACTGGAGGCGGTAAAATGATAAAAAAAATTTTAATAATGTTTACCTTGTGCTGTGTAGTATTGGGCGGGGGATTTTTCGCTAATAAAGCTTCGGCTCGTACGACGTTGGACAAATATAATGGTTCCGGTATTTTTGTATTAACCACTAAAGATAACTTGGAGTTATTGGCAGAGGCCCGTGTAGACAGCTTGAGCTTGGGGACTTTGCCCAAAGGAACAAAGCTTGTTCCTATTAATCAAATACGCAATGAGCAAGAAAAAGTAGTATATAATTTGGTAATAAGGGCTGACGGTGCGGTAGGATTTGTTCCGGCTGACGATACCATTATTTCACATAACTAAAAATTGCTGATAATTTAGCTAGCTTATTTTAATAAAAATATCTAAAATGATTTGGGAGAAAGCAGGTAAACTATGGAGTTTTATGAGGCAATAAAAACGAGAAGAACACGCTATGATATTGATAGTACGGCTACTATAGGTGATAATCGTATTGAAGAAATATTACGCGATGCAGTAAAAAATGCACCATCAGCTTTTAATTCACAGTCTTCTAGAGCTATATTACTTTTGGGGGAAAATCACGTTAAACTTTGGTCCATTGTAAAAGAAATATTATGTTCTAAGGTGTCGGAAGAAAATTTTGCGCCTACGGATGCTAAAATTAATTCTTTTGCTGCAGGGCATGGGACGATTTTGTATTATGAAGATATGGCAGTCATAAAAAACATGCAAGAAGCAGTACCGACTTATGCTGATAATTTCCCAGTTTGGTCAATGCAAAGTGCAGGTATGCTTCAATATGTAGTATGGACGGCACTAGCAACCGAAGGAATGGGAGCATCACTTCAGCATTATAACCCCATTATTGATGAAGAAGTGGCTCAAGTATTTTCTGTGCCTAAGAGCTGGAAACTAATTGCCCAAATGCCATTTGGGTCACCCACGGGCGAGCCTGCAGAATTGGAATATATGGATTTAGCCAATAGAGTGCTAGTTAAAAAATAATACGTTAAATAATAAAAAAATCAGGAAGCATAATTTGCTTCCTGATTTTTTGCTATTATTGGTAAATTTTGTTAAATTATATATAATATAAATAATACTCTAAAAATTATATACAAGAGAGAAGGCAAGTAATGAATATAGACATAGAAAGCCCTACAATAAAGTTACCAAGAATTAAAATTTTAGCTACAGGCGGTACCATCGCCGGAAGCGCAGCGAAAAGCACGCAAATGTCAGAGTATAAGGCAGGAGCTATCGGCATACAGACATTATTAGAGGCAGTGCCGCAGATAAAAGATTATGCCAATATAACAGGCGAACAACTTTGCCAAATTAGTAGCAATAATATTACTGATGACATCTGGCTGCAAATTGCTGATAGAGTAAATGCTATATTTCAAGCTGGGGATACAGATGGAATCGTCATAGCACATGGAACTGATACATTAGAGGAAACCGCATATTTTTTAAACTTAGTGATAAAAAATGAAAAGCCACTTGTTTTAGTTGGGGCTATGAGGCCGGCAACAGCAATTAGTGCAGATGGACCAAACAACTTATTAAACGCAGTACGTTTAGCTGGTAATCCAGAAGCAAGAAACAAAGGTGTTTTAATTGCTATGAATGATGAAATAAATGGGGCAAGAGAGGCTACGAAAACTAACACTTCACATGTTAGTACTTTTAGAGCAAACGAACTTGGTTATATGGGTTATATAAATAATGGAGAAGCATTCTTTTATCGCGCAAGTTTGCGCAAACACACGTTAAATAGTGAATTTTCACTAAAAGATTTGGTAAGCCTACCATATGTGGAAATAATATATGGTCATGCTAATGATAGTAGAATATTGGTTGATGCGGCGGTAAATGCAGGGGCAAGAGGTATAGTTTATGCGGGAATGGGTAATGGCAGTATACATGAAAAGGCAGAAGAAGGATTAATCGCGGCTCAAAAACAAGGGGTTGTAATTGTACGCAGTTCAAGGTGCGGCGCTGGTACCGTTAAGGGTGGTCCAATTCGGTACAGCAAAGAAAAATTCTTGACAGGTGATTCTTTAAACCCGCAAAAAGCGAGAATTCTTTTATCACTTGCCTTAACTAAAACCGATAAATTAGATGAAATACAAAGAATGTTCAATGAATATTAAATCCTCTTAGAAACTGCAAACTTGCGGCTAGAAATTCAGTTCTATATTGACGTGAATTAATGTGTAACCTATAATTAAATCTGTGTTTGCTACGTTTAAGACTGGTCGGCGGCACAATTATTTATGTGTAGTTTTTTCTCAATGGTGAGAAGTTATTTTTAGATAAAAAGGTTGGTGGTAAAAAAAATATATCTAATGAAAACTGGAGGGAAAGAATGTATTTTTGTTTGGGTAGAGACAAAATTAGAGAGAAGATGAAAAGTGATGAACCAACGAAACAAAAATGTAGTTGTGAAAAACAATGGGATTTTAGACAGAATTTTAACGCAAATAGAAAAAACAGGCAATAAATTGCCTGATCCGGTAACTTTATTTGTAATATTATCTGCTGCTGTAGTTATTATCTCAGCAATTTGCAGTGCGGCCGGAGTTAGTGCAGTACATCCAGGCACAGGCAAAACACTTACAGTTGTAAATTTATTGTCCAAAGATGGTATACGTATGATGCTTAGTAAGGCAGTAACAAATTTTTCGGGGTTTGCACCTTTAGGAATGGTTTTAGTTGCCGTAATTGGTTCAGGCGCCGCAGAAAAAAGCGGATTTTTAGCTATACTTATGCATAAAGTATTGGCGAGCGCCCCTCCTGCTGTTGTAACTTTTGCCATTCTTTTTGTTGGTATAAATGGTAATATTGCCGGAGATTCAGCGTTTGTAATTATGCCGCCGTTAGCTGCTATTGTTTTTTTGAGCATGGGGAGACATCCGTTATTGGGTATGTTTGTTGCCTATGCTGGCGTAGCTGCCGGTTTTTGTGCTAATATTGCATTAGGACTTTCAGATGCTTTGGCTTATGGTTATACAGAAGCTGCAGCTAAAATAATTGATCCCACCTATGCAACATCTCCCGCTATTAACTATTATTTTTTAGTTGTTTCATGTATAGTGTTGTCAATTGCCGGCACTATTGTAACAGAAAAGTTTATGGCTCCGCGTTTTGCAGATACAGATATTTCTAAATATGCTTTTGACCGTGATTCTGTTAATTTAACTGCGCAGCAAAAAAAAGGATTAAAAGCAGCACTTCTTTCTTTGTTAGTTGCTATCTTAATATTAATATTCTTTTGCCTTGGTGACAATCCTTTGTTGGCTGATCCTAAAACACATTCTCTTTTAGCTGCGACTTCTCCTTTGATGAAGGGTATAGTTATGTTGGTTTCTATATTACTTTTTATACCAGGAGCAGTGTATGGTTTTGTTTCAGGACAATATAAAAATGATAAAGAATTATTTGCTAGCGTAACGGATGCTTTTAGAGATATGGCGCCTTATATTTTGCTTTGTTTCTTTTGTGCACAATTTACTAGCTATTTTACTTGGAGTAACCTTGGACTAGTACTGGCAGTTAAGGGAGCAGAAGTATTGAAAGCAATGAACTTTACGGGTATACCTCTTTTAGTTGGTCTTATTATCGTGTCCTGTATAATAAATATGTTTATTGGTTCAGCCTCTGC
>JAQVYX010000036.1 GCA_029004715.1 Acidaminococcaceae bacterium
ACGTGCTGCAAAAACACAGTTATTGCCTATATGAATATGCCCGACACTCCCTACTTGTCCGGCAAAAGTAACATTATCTCCCACTACTGTACTCCCTGAGAGACCAACCTGTGCTACTACCATGCAGTTTTCTCCCAAAATATCATTATGGCCTAAATGCACCAGATTATCAATTTTGGTGCCCGAGCCAATAATTGTGCTTTCTACTGTAGCTCTGTCAATACAGGTATTATTACCAATCTCTACATCGTCGCCAATAACTACATTGCCTACCTGTAACACTTTGCTGTGTTTGCCTTTATCCGTAATATAGCCAAAACCGTCACCGCCAATAACAGCTCCTGCTTGTAAAATCGTTCTATTACCAATAATACAATTTTCTCTAACAGTAACGTTAGAATACAACACACAGTTTTCACCAATATGCACATGCCTTCCCACATATACATGTGGATAAATAACTGTCCCATCACCAATAACTGCGCCCCCGCCCACATAGGCAAAAGGCAGAATAGCAACCTCTTTTCCTAACGTTGCGGTAGGATCAATATAGGCATATTCACTAACAGCTTTGGCAACTTCTTCAGGCGGTCGAAATAAAACCAAAAGCTTAGCAAAAGCCGCTCTTGGGTTTTCCACTCTAATAACAGGCTTACCGGTAAATTCAACATCCAAAGGTAACACTAAGGCGCCTGCCGCCGAAAGTTCCGACTCTTCAACGTGAGGAGGAACAGCAAAAGATATTTGTTCAGCAGTTGCTTCTTCTAAACCATTTACACCTTTAACAATAAAATCAGGATTAGCATTCTCAAGTTTACCACCCAAGACTTTAGCTAGTTCCCCCAATGTTTTTTCCATTTTTTCTCCTCCATGCTCTCTATCTAGCCCATAAAATATTTCGCGAACCTTTAGGGCGTAGCTGAATATTCGCCAAATATTTTGAAAAGGACGGACGTCAAAGTCCGTCCTTAAGCTATCTATTACTTCATTTTTTTAACGATGTCTTCCGTAACGTCAACGCCACCTTGTGGAACTGCTTCCTTAACCAAAATAGCCCCTAGCTTCTTTTCCTTGGCAACTTCAGCAGCTGCTGTGTCAAAGCTAACCTTTAATTTATTTTGTGCTTCAGATTGCAAAACTTGCATTTTAGCACTTTTTTCTTTTACTATTTTCTGTGCTTCTTCTTGGCTCTTACCTTCAGTCTCTTTCATCATTTCCTCTTGTAGTGCTTTACCTTTTGTCATAACGTCTGTTTTAATATCCTTATAAACAGTGCTTTCAGTTTCAATTTTTTGCATATCGACTACACCGAACTCAGCACTACGCCCACAACCAAATGATAATACCGCAAAAACTGTTAACATTGCTACCACTAATATTTTTTTCATGTCTTATACCTCTTTACTATTAATTTGCTATATTTTTAATTTCAGTGCAAACGTCGTCAGTAACATCTACGGCCGAAATATTAGCCCTGACATTTTTTAGTACTAAAGTGTATTTTTTGTGCAAGGTTACTTTTTTTAAAGCACTAGCAATATCACTATTCATACTATCCAAAAGCTTATCGTGAGCTTGCCTTTTTAAAACAATCTGCTTGTCCATAGAAGCAATAAGTTTTTCCAATTCTGCAGGTCCCTGCTTCATTTGCTCCTCAGTACTCCCACTAATACCCATAGATTTACGCATAAGCTCTGCTTGCATATTGTGTGCGTATTTAGCCAAAGCCTTATGTACAGCTGTAATTTCCGGCGCCATTTTGGCATTTACCAAGGCATCTCTCTCTTGCCTAATACCTGCCAAAGCATTTTCTCTGGAAAGCAAAACTTCATTTAGCTCTTTAGCAACATCCGCCCTAGCGGAGGCTGTCATTTTAACGCTTTCTAGTTTAATACGTAAATTCACAATAGGTAAACGATATTTTTCTTCCACTGCCTCTTTGTTTTCGGCCAATTCTTGGTCAGCAGTTTTCTCGGCTTCCCTTGCTAGTTTTTGCAAGCGCTCATTTTCGGCTTTTTCCCGTTCCGCCATGCGAGTAGTAAACTCTGCCTGCAGATAATTAGCCTTGCCTGTTTTTTTCATGTTGCTCATTCGGTCCAAAAGTTGCAATTGTTTTTTACCTAATGTAAGCTGCTCATCCCGCAATCTTGTAGCTATATTTACTGCCTGTTCGGCTTGTTGAAGCTTTTTATATTGCGGATGTGCCTGTAATGCTTTTTGCCAATCAATAACGGCAATTGAAGGATTATCCTTTTTCATACCTAAATTGTTACCGCATGCGGAAACAAGCAAGGTCGTAGCCATCAATACACACATGAGCCAACGCAAGTTATCCCTCCTCAGCAACAACACAAAACTCGCAAACCCACCGGGGCACATTTGTCTTATTTTTTTAGTTCTGTATTAACGTCAGAATTAACATCTAACCCACCATAAACTACAACACTTTTATCTACCACTACAGCTAACCCTTTTTTCCTGCCAACAGCCAAAATAGCAGCATCAACTTTCTTTTTGATGGGATCAAGCAATTCTTTTTCCTTGGTACTTAATTGTTCTTGATATTGTTTCATCAGTTTTTGTTTGTCACTGTCATTCATACCCTTGCTTTTTTCTGCAAACTCTGTCTGTGCTGTCTTTACAGCACTATTCATAGAGTTTTGCAATTCACCGATCCCTGGTGCATTTTGTATTAACTCTTGATAATTAACTGTTCCTATTGCTGATTCCATAACCGCATTTGATGAGCTCCCACCTATGCCGCTTTGTGTTAATCCCAAGGCAAACATACCTAAAATAAAAATCGCGGCGATGCTCAAAGATATAACTTTAACATTTTTTTTGTTAGCCAATTCCATCATTTTGCTATCCCTACTCTCTTGAAATTACTTACGCCCTAATTTAACCTAATAATTATAGCAACAAAGGCCTTCGCTTTCAACCTTTTTTACAAATTTCCCACTAGGCGCAAGTAAGCTTTATCCTTTGCATAAACATATTCCGCACTTAAAAATTCATGAATACGATATCTTAGACCAAACTCATTATTTGCAGAACCACTGAAATGTTCCGCTCTGATTTTCCATCTGGAAGAGAATTTATATTCCAAACGGTAATTATTTTCTTCATCTGAAATCCGTCTAGCATAACCTAAAGAAAGATGGCCAATCTTACGCATATAGCCTGGAGCCACCTCCCACTCCATGGGATTAAAGGTTACAGATGCTTCCGCAAAAATTTCATCGACGCCGGACATATATTTTCCTATATGGGCAACTCCTGAAATATTTTGCCCATCGCGTCCAATATCACTATAACCTTCAAACCACACCTTATAGCGCGGTGAATCCAATCTAGCCTTCACTAAGGTATCCGTTCCCGGAATAATTGTTAACGTAGGATCAATGCCATAAAGTCTAATAGCTTTTTGCTCTTTTAGCACATCCAACAATCTTCTTTGCACATCCGCTATATTATCGCTAATATATTGTACCGGCAATCCCCGTAAATTGTTCACTTCCTGCGTGAAAACCTTATTAGTTTCTAAAAAAAGGATATTAGGCATGTTATCTGACATGATTTCCCAATGCACATTTTGCACCAGTTTACCAACAGGATAGACAACCACTTGTACCACGGCATTGTCGCCTTGTCTAATTAAATCAACCGCGGCTTTAAAATTAGGTAGAGCTTCAACCACTTCTGCCCGAATCATCTGTCGCAAAATACCGCCTGCCCAGTCAGTAGCATCTACAGATGCTCCCAGCACCGCACCTTTTATTTTTGTTTGCAGTTGAGGCATTTTCTTTAAAAGTTCCGCGGCCATATGATCATCTACATCAGAAAAACGAATATCTACTTGCACATTCTCAATTACTTTTCCCCAAGGGGACAAAAGAATGCTCACCTTGGTAGTTGGTCCTATTATTAAGTCTACCTTTTCTACTTGATAACCAGTAAGCACACGGTCAGCTACTTCTTGCAGCAAATCAGCATAATCAGCCTGAGATGCTGATATTTGTTTTATTTCCCGTTCCAATAAAAGTTGTTCCGCTACCACCTGTATACTAGAAGTCATCCTATTAAGTAATATCTTCCCAGCACAGTGTGCAGAATCTTGGATATTTACCTGCACATGCTCAATGGGGGCGGCGAGGGCAACAGTAGGTAAAAACATGAGGATAAATATAAATCCTAAAAATCCATGCTGCCATTTCATCCTCACACAGCTTCCCTCCTATACACAAACTTTTAGAATTGTCCACCAAAGCTAAAGTGGAATCTGCCACCATTACCACCATTTAGTGGAATACCATAATCTAGGCGTAATGGACCTAACGGAGAATTAATACGCAAACCAACACCTGCGCTATATTTCATAAGCCCCAAATCAAAATTGCTTTCATCGTAATCTTTACTCCACGCATAGCCTGCATCAGAGAAGACAACTCCCTGCACTTTTTTAACCAAAGGAACGCGATATTCTATGCTGCCACGAAGCATGCTGCTTCCTTTAAATATGTCATCGCGATAGCCACGAAGAGTCTCACTGCCACCGACAGAAAAACGCTGGCTAAGGGGCATATCGCCATTAGCAAGACCGATGCCTAAATTAACAGCAATAACATTATTTACACCTTGGCGGTAATAATAACGATAATCTGCACTGTATTTTTGGAAGTTAAAATCGCCACCAAAAGAAGCAACCTCTACAGAATAGTTAGTTCTTTTGCCTTCATGCGGATCATAAATGTTGTCTCTATTATCCAACGTTCTACCAAATGTAATACTGCGCGTAAGACCAAAATTTTCCTTCAAGCGTTCCGCTATAACGTCCGCACTTTGTTGTGTGCCATCGCGATCATAACCCTCAAAATATTGATTAGTATAGCCGCTTACCGGCTTGACATAAGTATCATCTCTGTTTTTCAGTACAATGGAGTTGGTAATAAATTCATTGTCTGTTACGCGGCTAAAAGATAGTTCCTGCCCTGCTCTTCTTTTATAGTAGCGAGCAATCTCGTCACTATCACGGTTATAATCAACATATTCATTGGTCATATTATAAACAGTAATTCCCATTGTTGTTTCTTTTTTATCAATCCAGGGACGTACATAAGATAGTTGATAATTTTTATTGTATTCTTCATCACCACCAAATTCCCACATTGCATTGACTTTGTCACCGGTGCCTTTGAAGTTTTTATCGCCAATAGAAATCATACCCAAAATACCGTCAGCATCACTGTAACCTGCACCAATACCAAAAGTCCCGGTACTCATTTCCACCACAGAAATTTCTACAACAACAGTATTAGGCTTTTGTCCCGGATTTAATTTAATATTCACATCTTCAAAATATCCTAGATTATAAATACGTTGCATGCTGCGTCTTGCTGCTTTAGCGTTAAAAGGTTCTCCCTTTTTCAATTTCATTTCTCGGGTAATAACATAGTCTTTGGTTTTGGTATTACCATTTATTTTAAAATCTTCTACTACCCCTTCATTAATAAGTATGGCTAAAGTTCCATCAGGTAATAATCTAATATCATTAACACGAGCTAAAATATAACCGTTTTTGCTATATTCGCTTTCGATTTTGCGCGCTCCCTCATTGATCTTTTTAGTATTGAGCACTTGCCCCGCAGGGATATCCATCATTTTTTTGATTTCGGCAGTAGAAAGTTTAGAGTTTCCCTCTACTTTTATGCCTTTAAAAACAGGGTTTTCCATAATGTTATAAGTAATTTGTACGCCTTCCGGTACCTCTTTGAAACTAGGATCTATTTCATAAAATAATCCTGTTTCGTACAATGCTTTTATATCATCTTCGAGTCCAGCAACTGTGAGATTAGTACCCGCTTTCATGTTCAACACTTCTTGTGCTTTTTCTTGCTCTGAAGCAGAAAGACCTACTATACTTATTTTTGACACCAAACTGCCAACATAAGGCGCTGCTTTAGCAGCATTATCAGCTGCTTTGCTCTGTGCATTCTGCAAAGATGTTGCTTGCATAACAGATTTAGAAATAGGAGCTACTTCCAAGTTTTCTTTCTTAGCTTCCACTTTTTTATCCGTTACTATTGGTTGGCTGACAGACACCTCGGCATATACCGGAGATGCTAGCAGCAATGATGCTAATATACTTGCTGCCAATGGTTGCCAAATTTTTCTTTTTTTCATGGTTAACCCCCTAATTTACTTCACTTAATTTTTTCCTTGCTACACGCACTAAATTGCGAATTTCTTTCGTTTCTGCAAAAGACGTGTTCCTAACTTTTACCTCCGTAGGAGCCTGCGTTTTTTCTGGTATTGGCTCTTCAACCTTTGCTGCACTATATTCTGCAACGTTACTGCTTTTTGCTGCAACGCTAACATTCTTATCTAAAACAGGTCTTTGTGCTTGCCTGACCATCGATACGGGCATTTCTGCTTGTTGTACCTCATTGCTTATAGGCAAAACTTGTGTAGCCAGTGCATTACCGGCAACCGGCAGGGTACTCTTAGCCAAAAACCAACTACCCACTCCTACTAAAACAAGAATAAGTGCGAGAGTTAGGGCAAATGTCTCCCTAGCCCAAAAACTTTTAGTTCCTCGTTTTTCTCGCAAAAACTTCATCTGTGCTTCTGCCAGCATTAGGTCTAGTTCACCTCTTGCCCCATTATGAGCACGGAAGCTTTCTTCAGCATTTTTTAAATTGCTTTGTAAAGTTTTAATCTGGTCACAAACACCTTTTTTTTGTCCCATCATTACCTTCACCACCCTAAAAGCTATACTGATACACAGTCCTAATAAGTATTTTTTTACTGCCTGTCATTTATATTAATTTTAAGCTTTTTCCTAGCATTTTCTTGTTTTTACTAGTCTTTTCACTGTAATAGACCCTAAAAATTAACTTTTCTTTAAATCTGCCATCAAACGCGATAACATGCCGCGCACCCTCCGCACGCCTTTTTTTTGTAAGCGGTACACATGGCTTGTAGTAACATTAATCATGGCTGCAATATCTATAGGTCTCTTGTCCTCTAAATAAAGTGCAGCCAAAACCTGTTGTTCTTTGTTGGGAAGACGTTCCATAGCTTCTAATACTCTTCCGGAAATAAAATCTCGCTCCGCCTGCTCAGACGGTGATGCTTCAGCAGAAACTAGTGTATCTGACCACAAAATACCACTGCCGGCAATAGCCTCGCTGTCCAAAGACAGTGTACTACTACCATACTCCGCATTTAAATAATCTATCATCCTGCCCTTAATACGGTGCAAAGCGAAAATACTAAAAGCCACTCCCTTGGTATAATCGAAACGTTCAGCTGCCTCCAAAAGGCCTACAGTTCCTTCCTGAATTAGCTCCATTACTTGGTCAGAAGGCAATTTGAAAGTCAAGGCCGTTTTAAATACCAAAGGTTGGTAGGAACGCATAAGCAAATTATGCGCAGGGGCATCTCCCTTAGCAACTTTTTTCCACAAAGCAAGCTCTTCTTCCCTTGTTAGAAGTTTTATTTTCCGTAATTCTTCCAAATATTTGCTAAGCATATACTTCCTCCCTTCGTTATTTTAGAAGGCAATTTGATACTGAATTCCGTACCATCTTCTATTTTTTTCATCCCTAGAAAAATTTAAACTAATCTTATCATTAATATCATATTCTGCAAATGTGCTATGGTATTCTTGGTCGAAACTAGTCGAATAGCCAACCATAACAGGTTTCAAAATATGTTTACTAACCAGTATATTATACTGGTTTCTATCCTCATTAGTAAAGCTTTCTGCTTTTAAGGCATCAATGTCAAACCCAATACTAGAACGAACATTGCCATTATAAATTCTAAATTCATCAAAAGAAAAAGTTTGCTTCATAAAATCTTCTATATCTCCCATGAAGGTCATTTGTAACCCTGCATCCACAAGTCCCTGTACATTATCATTATTAAAACTGCTGGTAGAATTATTACCGGTTGTCTTGAGAGTCAACATGCGTAATAATTCTTTCTGAGACTTAGGTGGATTAGAACTCAATACTATATTCAGTTCATCTACCGAACCGTCCGCCTTAGCCGTAATGTTATAACGGCTAAATCTACTTGTAGCCTCAAAACTAACGGAAGGCATTATCACACCGGGAACAGGCCAAGCTACTGAAGCCCTCTTTATGTTAAAGGGGGTTCTAATATAGCTAATAGTGCCTTTAGTAGCCTCTATACTCCCATCAATATTCGTGAATTTAGTACTTCCTGTAATGTGCAACCCTCCTGCTAACCATAAATCATACATATATTTATTACGCAGGTGTATGCTAGGCCCAAGTTCTAGTGTTACATCAAATCCAACATTAGAATTACCCGGTACAACATCCGGAATAGCTGGGATATTCAAAAGCACATTGTCCAAGCGAACCTTAGCAGTCAAATGTGGTCTCTTACGTTTTTGTGTCACGGTACCATCTGCATTAATCGTTCCATTAAAATAAGTTGATTCAATTTGCACGTTCTTAGCAGCAAATTCCAGTAAATATGGAGCTGATGCAGCATCTGTAAATGCAAAATTCCCGTGAGCCGCAAGAGTGCCCCCCTTGCCTATAGTTGCAGACAATTCATTCAAATTTATTTGTTTACCTTTAAAATCTACTTGCATCTTGAAATTATCTACTAAGGTAGACATATCTTTGATCTTAATAGTTCCCTGATTAATAACAATTGAACCATTAACTTCCGGATCTTCTAAGGTTCCACTAATATCTACCCCACCGTTGGTATCCCCTACCCCCCAATCAATCCATTTGGTAAGAGAGGGTAAAATAGATAAGTTAGCACTATCTAATTTAACTTTTAAATCCATTTGAGCAGCAGGATTTTTGCGTGCGCTTTTCGCTCTCAGTAAATCTCGTGGAAAAGTTCCATAGGCACTAACTTTATAAATACTTTTCTCTAGCATTAATTGTTCTAGCTTGAACATATCATCTCGCAAGGTTACCATCCCATATAAATTGTCAAATGTGATACCTGCCAATTTACCCTGGCCAACCTGTAAAGAGATATTACCTTTAGGGTTATCCAAATCTCCTGTCAATTGAGCCGTAAAATCCATTGTACCGCCAAAATCCGGGGGATTAGCCATGAAAGCTGTCAAAATAGCTGCATTAGCCTTATTAGAACCCACTTCTAAATCTATTTTGCGTGTTCTAAGGTCTACACTTCCCTGCGCTGCGATAAAACCTCCGGTATCCTCTTGAGCTTTCATATTGTTTATCTGCCACAGACCATTTTTGTAGAACAGATTAAAATCAATGTCCTTAAAAGCAATACCACGCACATTGCCTTGATCAACTTTCCCGATTATGCTAATGCCGCTACCTTTACCTTCTTTATTGATTACTATTTTGCCGTTTAGCAGGCCTTTAATATCAAAGTTTTCCTTTGCCATTTTTGCTATAGAATTTATATTTCCGTTTGTTGCATTCAAAGTCCCTTGCAGTAACCCTTTTTCTAAATCTAAAAGCAACACGGCCTCGTAATCACCGCCTGCCCCTTGTTCAAAGGTACCATTTAATTTATTTACCATACCGCCCTTGCTTTCCACAAAGAAAGCAAGTCCTGTTAACTCTTCACCATTTATTTTTATGGAATTGGCTGTCAAGGCCCCTGCAAATAAAGGCATTTTGCTAGTCCCCTTTACTCTGCCACTGAAATCTGCCAGACCTTCGACCTTAGCATAAGCTTCTATTTTTGGTATCCGTTCCAAATGTATTTTCCTAGCGTCCATGGCAAAATCCAAGTTACCGGCAGAATCCATTGTTCCTTCTAAATCTATATTAGTTGTTAAAGCTTTAATCTTAAAATCCTTTAGACTTAGGGCACCAGCGTTATAATCATACACTCCGGCAATATCATCAACTAAAAATCCCTTGCAACTGCCATCCCATAGATGCATCTTTCCGCTAACTCTTAATTTATCAATAGCACCAAAAATATGTGCTTGGTTGTCTAAATTCCCTGTTAACTTTATGGTAGGAGCGAAATAATTAGCAAGCGGTTCAATACGCACGTTATTAGTCGTAACATCAAGATCTATTACCGACTTTGTTCCACTTATATCTATTTTCCCGTCAACTAAATGTTCTCCCTGCGCCATTTCTATTTTCAATTTACTAATTTGCAAAATATTATTTTGCAATGCAATAAACCCTTGGGCACCAACAAACTTTTCTCCTAAAATTTCTCCTGCCCCTAAGGAAGCCTTTCCTGCAATGCGCACGGAAGAAAGCGGTCCTTGCACAGTAAATATTCCAGACAAGGTTCCACTTATGTCTTTCTTCGTTAGCTGTAAAAATGGGTCTATAGGCAAATCAGAAAGATGTGCCTTAGCATCAATAATATTGTCCTTCCAAGAACCTGAAGCCACCATAGCCCCACCACTATCACTAAAAATGCTGAAATTGTTGACAATAATATTATCTTTACTGATATCCATATCTAAAGCTAAGTTTCTAAACATTGTCCCACGCCATTGTAGTGTCAGCAAATTGGCAGCCGTACTAAGTTTAAGATGATCTTGAGACAAATACCCTTCGACACTCATTTCACCATTAGCAATAATATTTTCAGCATTAAATTTAGCCAAAGGAGCCAAATCAACCTGTTGCATACCCACATCAGCTAAAATTTTACCACTTGCAATTTCATAGCTACCTGTCAGCGAAACCTCACCACCTGAATATTGAGCAGTAGCTCCTAAAATATTTATCTTTTCCCCTTGCATAGACAGTGGTATTTTCACATTATCAAGATTTTCTCCTGCTACCACTAACTCTGGCGAGGTTAAATTACCTGTAATACTCAAGTCTTTTTTAGTCCCATTTAAAATTAAATTACCACTAAATGCGCCTTTTAACGGTACAGCAGTCATTATTTGTGTTAAATCAAAGTTTTTGACTTCCATAACCAAATCTTGGGCAGCCGGATTTTTAATATCAGCAAAATCAACGCTGCCATTTATTGCTACTTTTTCGCCATTTACTGTAGCATTAAGTTTATCCGCGGTAAAAGTCATTTCATGAACTTTAACCTTACCATCTAAGGTTACTGATACTAGACTACTACCATTAACAACTGTGCCTGCTGCTTGGAAAAACTTTCCGGAACCGGACATGCCTACACGGTGTCCATCATTATTCCACAAAACGTTTAATTCTCTAACAGACCCGGATATATTGCGTACGGGAATATAGTGTTCAATTAATGCCGTAAATTCATCCAAACTAAAAGATTTCGTTTTGATTGTGAGAGCACCACTTGTATCAGAATTCAGCCTGCCCACTATAGATAAAATTTCATTACGCAATGAAATATCTATATCTAGTGCGTAGTCAGGATTGCCAGCTGCAGAAATATCTCCTTGCACACCTGTTGTCCACATTCCATAAGGCGTAGTCATAACTAACTGACCGTTAATAATATGAACTAGTCCTTTAAAGTTATTACCTTCTTTGTCCTGTGTTTTCAACAATTCTGTAATATCTAATTTATCATTCTTATCCATATTAATGCGAATTATCGGATCATTAATATCAAGGGTATCGATAGCACTTACAATGCTTGCCCCTGTTAACCCCTTAAGCAAACTAAACCCGATAACAACAGAAGGGGCTTTAGC
Source organism: Acidaminococcaceae bacterium (assembly GCA_029004715.1). Classification (GTDB taxonomy): domain Bacteria; phylum Bacillota; class Negativicutes; order Acidaminococcales; family Acidaminococcaceae; genus JAAYAE01. The sequence continues at coordinate 11,651 of JAQVYX010000036.1, forward strand.
AACTTCTTTACCGGCTTTATCGGACACAACAATATTCTTGGCCGTAATCTCCAAGGTGTTGGACACTTTCAGTCCTTCAATATTAATTTCGCCATTTATATAATCGTTCGCAATGGTTTCTATGTTAGGAATAGCCGCAGTCAAATAATGAGGTAATATTATATTAATAGCCCCCCAATATAAAGCTATAAGCAACACCACAAAGCCCAAGGACCACCTTCTTACAACGGACATTTGTAATAATCTCCTTTAAAGAAAATTTCCCTATAATTTTTATCTAGCAATAGTATAGTATGCTATCAATATTCTATCTCGTATAGTATACCAAATTTTAGCACAAAAAAATACCGCTACTATGCTTGTAACGGTATTTTTAGTATTCTTTTGTTAATTAACTACTACTGGAACACCCATAGCTTTCTCCAACTGAGCATGAGAAGTATTGTAATCATATAAAGCCTGTATATAGTTGTTTTTAGCCGTTGTCAATGCTACTTGCGCATCGATAACATCAGTGTTAGTACCGACACCTGCTTGATACCTTACTAATGCTATTTTGTATGCTTCCTCAGCTTCAGATATAGCTAGGGAAGTCGTATTAATACGTTTTTCCGCTTCACGCAGGCTCAGATAATAAGTGCGCACAGCCAATTGCACGCTGTCGGTGGTTTGACGATAAGTTTCTTCTGCTTTTACAACGTCAGCTTTAGCAGCCGCTACTTTAGCAGCCGTTACCCCATAATCCCAAACGTTCAGAGAAAGTGTTAACCCCACAGCCCAATTGTCGTTTTTTGTAGCCGGCCAAGAAGTATTCGCCCAGCCGGTAGCTGCTGTTGCATCCACGGAAGGCATATTTCCGGCATTAGCAACTTTTTGAGCAGCCTTAGCCATGGCAACCGAAGCCTCTGCTTGATGAATTTCAGGCCTGTTTGTCATAGCATATGTTATACAATTTTCTAAAGTATTATTGTATTTTTTGTATTCTAAGCCTTCGCTAACACTAAGGCCAGTAGAATGTGGTAATCCTATTACATTATTCAAGCTAGCTACAGCTACATCATATGCATTTTGCGCCTTTGTAAGTGTTTGCTGCGCATTAGCCAGCTCTACCTGACTTCGAAGCACATCAATCTTAGCAACAACTCCTACATTAAACTGAGCTTGTGTATTTTTTAAATGATCCGCCAGCTGCTGCACAGATTCTTTATCTAATGCAACGGTATTAGCCGCTTCTAATACAGAATAATAACCTGTAGTAGCACTTAGTTTAGCCTCTTGATAGGATGCATCCATACCATATTGATAATACACATAATTTTTACTAGCTTTATCAATAGCTCCGGAAATAGCACCACCGGAATAAAGTGGAAACGCTAAAGTAAATCCATTTTTAAAAGTACCTGATGGGCCTTCTTGCGTGCCAATAGGATTATAATATCCTCCACGACTATTAGTACTGCTAGCCGTAATG
>JAQVYX010000037.1 GCA_029004715.1 Acidaminococcaceae bacterium
GTTCTTGCCACTTGATAATTAGTTAATTTTGCCAGATCAGTCAAACCTTCTGCTGGCGCAAATTGTAACTGAGTAACTCCCTCTACCATGCCAAGTGTTATGTCACGCTCTCGCAATTTTTGAGCTACATATGGTAATTCTTTATTAAAACCCAACACGCTTTTCCCACTAGCCACAAAGGAAGATATTTTTGCTCCGCTAGCATCTAAACGTGCAAATAAAGCATCAATTTGTTTTTTAGAACTAGCTGCTTCATTAGTGTAAGGGAAACAATAATTTACTGGGCGAACCATAACCATGAAACCAGCCTTCTTTGCTAATGCTAGTTCATCTGAAGATATGCCCAAATCCATTTCCCTAATACCTTTTTGTTCACCTTGAGAAAAATTGTCTTTAATCATTTCCAAATCTCCGGTGACTTGCAAAATCTTGGGATTCTGACTCAAAACATTAATCCGTTGTGATCCAAAACGCAGGGAAATATCTTCTTCTACATCTTGCAAAGCTCTTTTGCTCTTACCTTGTGCAATATAGACCGCGGTGCTCTTAAATTTATCGTTTAGAACAATAGCTTGCCATTGTGGCGACAACTGGCCTAATTTTTGTGCATGCAAAAGTTCCTCTCCTGTTACCATGGATATATCGCCAGCATGGGTTAGCTTGTCAAGAGTTGTGTCAAAAAGAGCTAGGGTAGTAACCCCTTGGTCTTTAAATAACTGTAAAGCTTTTTCTTCACTAATTCCCTCAGAATGTGCCAACCTAGCAATGGCACCATATTCCATTACAGTTTCTACCGTAGTATTAGCTCGTTCCACTTCATAACGCTGCCAATTTAAATACAGAGCAAAACATAACCCTAATAATATAACTAATACTAAAATCTTATTATAAAATTTTTTCAAAATGCGGCCCCTGCTCTTTCTAAAAAAATCACACTGTTTTTCTTAAACTACGCAAATATGCTTCAACAAACTTCTCTAAAGCGCCATCCATAACAGCCTGTACATTACCCGTTTCAGCATTTGTGCGATGATCTTTCACCATCGTATAGGGCTGAAAAACATACGAACGAATTTGGCTGCCCCATTCAATAGCCTGATAATCACCGGCAATATCATTTTTTATCTGATCTTGTTTCTTTTTCTCATATTCGAATAATTTCGCTCGTAATAGCTGCATACACCGTGCCCGATTTTGTATTTGTGAGCGTTCATTTTGGCACTGTACAACTATCCCCGTAGGTAAATGAGTCATACGTACGGCCGAAGATGTTTTGTTAACATGCTGTCCACCGGCACCACTTGCTCTGTATGTATCTACCCGCAAATCTGCGGTATTAATGGCAATTTCCACATTATCATCAATTTCCGGCATAACGTCAACGGCCGCAAAAGAAGTATGGCGTCTCGCATTAGCATCAAAAGGCGAAATACGTACCAAACGATGTACACCTTTTTCTGACTTTAGATAGCCGTAAGCATTATGGCCACTAATAGCCAGTGTACAACTTTTTACACCCGCTTCATCACCGGGAAGCATATCTAACATTTCAACATTATAGCCTTCTCTTTCAGCAAACCTTGTAAACATGCGTAAAAGCATGGAAGTCCAATCCTGAGCCTCAGTGCCACCAGCCCCTGCATGCAAAGTTAAAATTGCATTATTAGCGTCATATTCTTCGCATAAAAGCATTCCCATTTCTAAATGTTCTACATCCGCTTTAGCTTTTGCTAAAGATTCTTCTATCTCCGTTTGTATGCTGGAATCATGTTCTTCCATAGCCATTTCCCACATAATGTCCAAGTCTTCCACCCTTTGTTCTAAAGAGCGAAAAATACCAGTTTCATCTTTTAAACCATTAAGATCTTGAGATACTTTCTGAGCAGCATCTGTGTCATCCCAAAAACCAGGTTCAGCCATTTTATGTTCTAGTTCAGCAATACGATCCTCTTTGCGAACGACGTCAAAGAGATCCCCTCATTTCGTCAAGCTTAAGTTTTAAATTAGCTATTTCTGGTCTTAATTCTTCTATAAGCAAGTTTTTCACGCCCTTTCAAACCTAATTAAATAAAACTTAAACAAAGTCAGAGCCGCATGACCCTGACTTCGTTTATGTTTATTTATCTTTTCCACAGCAGTTTTTGAATTTCTTCCCGCTTCCACAAGGGCAAGGATCATTCCTGCCAATTTCTTCCTTATTGTGCACGGGTTGTTTTTTCTCTGTTTCGCTATCGCCATTGGGGTTATTTACAGATGCATTAGCTAGATGGTCTTCAACTTTTGGTTGCGAGACCAGATTAACTCGGTAAATATACCTTACTATATCATCTTGAATAGCACTTTTCATGGCTTCAAACATATCATAAGCCTCAAATTTGTATTCCACCAAAGGATCTCGTTGTCCATACGCCCTAAGTCCCACTCCTTCACGCAACATGTCCATAGCGTCTAGATGTTCCATCCACTGGCTATCTACAACTTTTAACATAACTAGGCTTTCCAATTCACCCATTATTTCAGGACCCATCATATTTTCGCGCTCTTCATAATGGGTAATAGCCAACTTATGCAGATATTCGTCCATTTCTTCTCTGCTCATAGCCTGCAATTTTTCTACCGTAAGAGTACCTTCAGGAGCATAGAATTCCTCAGCATAAGTTATCATAGCCGGTAAATCCCAATCTTCGCAGTAAACATCAGGTGGAGCATACATAGTCATAGTACGGTCAACTACCCTATTAATCATATCTATAATATTTTCTCGTAAATCACCCTTCATAAGGATTTGACGGCGTTGTTCATAAATAACTTCACGTTGTTGATTCATAACATCATCATATTCCAAAACATGCTTACGCATATCAAAGTTACGTGATTCGACTTTTTTCTGTGCAGATTCAATAGAACGCGTTACTAATTTATGTTCAATCGGTTCATCATCTTCCATACCAAGTTTATCCATAATACCCGCAATATTATCAGAACCAAACAAACGCATTAAATCATCTTCGAGGGAAAGGTAAAAACGAGTAGAACCAGGATCACCTTGACGAGCACAGCGACCACGCAATTGGTTATCAATACGTCTAGACTCATGGCGTTCAGTACCAACTATGTGCAATCCGCCTAGCTCTGGAACTCCCTCTCCCAGTACAATGTCAGTACCACGTCCTGCCATATTGGTAGCAATCGTTACGGCTCCATATTGCCCTGCATCGGCAATAATTTCAGCTTCTTTTTCATGAAACTTTGCATTTAATACGCTATGCTTTATTCCACGCCTCTTCAAAACATCTGATAATTCTTCCGATTGCTGAATAGAAGTGGTACCAACCAATACCGGTCTTCCAGTTTTATGACATTCGGCAATATCATCGGCTGCAGCGGCATATTTAGACTTTTTGGTTTTATAAATAACATCCGGATAATCTATACGAATCATAGGCCTGTTAGTTGGTATTACTACAACATCCAAGCCATAAATCTTTTGAAATTCTTGCTCTTCTGTTTTAGCCGTACCAGTCATACCTGATAATTTATTGTACATGCGAAAATAATTCTGGAAAGTAATAGTAGCCAAAGTCTGACTTTCGCGTTCAACTTTAACGCCCTCTTTAGCCTCAATTGCTTGATGCAACCCTTCAGAAAAACGACGACCAAACATTAACCGACCTGTAAATTCATCCACAATTATTACTTCGCCATCTTTAACAACATAATCACGGTCGCGAAACATAAGCGCCTTAGCCTTCAAAGCCTGCATAAGTTGATGAGAAAAGTCTACGCTGGATTCATCATCATACATATTTTTGACGCCTAAAAGTTTTTCTGCTTTAGCCACACCAGCTTCAGTAGGAGCAACAGTTTTTAATTTTTCATCAACTGTGTAATCGTGTTCTTCACCTTCGGTCATTTGTGCAACTACACGAGATAAAGTCTTGTACAAATCAGTAGATTTCTCGCCAGGTCCGGAAATAATAAGAGGAGTTCTGGCTTCATCAATCAAAATACTATCTACTTCATCTACTACAGCAAAATTAAGTGGCCTCTGCACCATTTGATCTACAGAAACGACCATGTTGTCACGCAAATAATCAAAACCAAATTCATTGTTAGTACCATAAGTAATATCAGCAGCATAGGCCGCTTTTCTTTCAGGGAAATCCATATCGTGCTTTACCAACCCTACCGATAATCCCAAAAATCTATACACACGTCCCATATCTTCGCTATCTCGGCGAGCTAAATACTCGTTAACTGTAACAACATGCACACCTTTTCCAGTTAGTGCATTCAAATAGACCGGTAACGTGGCAACCAAAGTTTTTCCCTCACCGGTACGCATCTCTGCTATCTTGCCTCTATGCAGAACACAACCACCTATAAGTTGCACATCAAAGTGGCGCAATCCTAATACACGACGGGCAGCCTCTCTTACAACAGAAAAGGCTTCTACCAAAATATCATCTAATGTTTCACCCTTAGCTAAACGCAATTTAAAATCTGCGGTCTTTGCATATAAGCTTGCATCACTGAGCTTTGCCATCTCCGGTTCCAACGCATTAATCTGCTCAACATACGCTTCACAGACTTTCAATTCTTTTGCATTCGGATCACCGAATATCTTTTTCATAAGTGTTTCGAGCAACACAATCACTCCTCATTAATTTGGGGGCAAATGCCCACTATGCCTATCCAATAATTTTATCAGACTAGAGATTAAAAGTCAAAAAACCTAGGGCAGCAGCCCTAGGTTTTTTGTAAAATTTCTATGAACTTATTTTAAATCAGGAGCAATGAGACCATAGTCTCCATCTTTGCGGCGATAAACAACACTTACATTTTCAGTAATGTCATCAAAGTATACGAAGAAATCATGATTTAAAAGGTTCATTTGCATAATAGCTTCCTGCAAATTCATTGGTCGCAAAACGTATTTTTTGTTACGAACGACCTTAAATTCGCCATCATCTACTTCATCTTTGGTACTTGCCGCCACAAATTCTTCACGGAAGTTATTGTACTTGCGACGCATCAAACGCGTTTTATATTTATGAATTTGTCTTTGGATTTTATCTACACAGGAATCAATGGAGGAATACATATCTTTAGTACTTTCTTGAGCCCTCAAAACAATGCCACTAGCCGGTACCGTTATTTCCACAATATGTTGTTCTTTTTCCACTCGCATAACTGCGGAAATGTCTCCAACGACCTTAAACTGTTTGGTAATAGTTTGTACTTTTTTTTCTATGTAGTCTCTTAATGCCGGTGTTACAACGATATTCTTTCCACGAACATTTACTGTCATAATTAAGACCTCCTCTATAAGTGAACTCCTGTCCACTTGGTTCTTAACTATTATATTCGCCAAAACTATACATATTCCTGCTAAACATGTGAAAATAGGGCACAAAATTGTTATATTTTTTGTGAACTTTAAAGTATTTTAGACAAGAATCGTCTAGTTCGTTCATTATTGGGAGTGGCAAAAAACTCTTTAGGCGGGGCTTCTTCTAAAATCATACCGCCATCTACAAAAACCACTCTGTTACCAACCTCGCGAGCAAATCCCATTTCGTGAGTTACAACAACCATAGTCATGCCTTCGTGAGCCAACTCCTTCATAACGTCCAATACTTCATTGATCATTTCGGGGTCTAAAGCTGACGTTGGTTCATCAAAAAGCAAGGCTTTGGGTTTCATGGCTAATGCCCTAGCGATGGCTACACGTTGCTGCTGACCACCTGACAATTGCTCGGGATAAGAGTTAGCTTTGGAAGCTAGTCCCACTTTCTCAAGTAGTTCCAGTGCCATAGTTTCTGCCTCATCATTAGCTATACTCCGCACCTTCATAGGCGCTAGCTTTAAATTTTCTAAAACCGTCATATGCGGAAAAAGGTTGAAGCGTTGAAATACCATGCCTACTTCCCGCCGGACTGCATTAATATTAGCTTCACTCGTAAGCTCTATGCCATCAATCTCTACAATTCCCGCCGTTGGTTCTTCTAAATAATTAATACAGCGCAAAAGTGTACTCTTACCTGAACCTGACGGGCCAATAATTACGACAACTTCTTTTTCGGCTACATCTAAATCTATACCCTTTAAAACATCTAGATTACCAAAACTTTTCTTTAATCCTCGTATTTTAATCATTACGATACCTCCGCTCTAAATAGGCAACAAAGCGTGAAATAGTGAAGGTCATAACTAAATAAATAAAAGCTACTGCCGTCCAAATTTCTAAAGATGCATAAGTTCTGGCAATAATGAGCTGCCCGCGACGCGTTAACTCTTCAAATCCTATGACAGAAACTAAGGACGAGTCTTTTAGCATGGCTATGAATTCGTTGCCCAAAGGAGGAATACTCCTTTTAAAAGCCTGCGGTAAAATAATAAAACGCATAGTTTGTGACCAAGTAAGTCCCAACGACCTGCCAGCTTCCATTTGCCCCATATCAATAGATTGGATACCACCTCGAAATATTTCTGCTACATAGGCTCCGCTATTAATTGAACAAGCTGCAATAGCTGCTATAAAAGGATCTACCCTAGACCCTGTTAACATTGGCAAAGCAAAATACACCACAAAAATTTGTACTAAAAGCGGTGTCCCCCGAATGATTTCTACATAAAATGCCGCGAAATATCTTAAAGGTTTATTCAAACATACTCTGCATACTCCAACAACGATACCGATTAGAAGACCTAAACCTACACTCAATGCTGAAATTTCTATAGTTATGCCCGCACCTGCTAGTAACAAAGGTATAGATTGTACTATTATTTCAAAATTCACTTGACGCCCTCCTTCTGCAGCCCCTCCGACAAAAGCATTTTCTTGCCATTACGACATTACTTAAGGGGAAACAAATTTGAAAACGGAGAACACCCTAGGCGCTAAGCTCTACATGTTCTCCGCTTATAATTACAATATGTTACTTTTAGCTATATGTTACTTAGCTATATCTATATCACCAAACCACTTCTTATAAATTTTCGCGTACTCTCCATCCTTTTTCAAATCAGCAACGGCCTTATTAATTTCTTCTGCCAACTTTTTGTTACCTTTTTTAACCGCTATTCCATAATCTTCCGCGCTTACAGTTTTACCAACGATTTTAGCATAAGCACTGCCTCCACCTTGGTGTAAAAAATAGGCAACAACCGGTAAATCATTAATTACAGCATCAACGCCACCATTTTTGAGTTCTAGTGCGGCCTCAGTATTAGTATTAAATTCAACAATCTCTGCTTGAGAAATCTTGTGTGCTTCCATAGCACCTGTCGTGCCAATCTGCACGGCAATTTTTTTACCCTTCAAATCGCCAATGCCTTTAATCATTTTATTATTTTTTTTAACCATAACAGCCAAACCAGACTGATAATAAGGTACGGAAAACTCTACATTCTTAGCTCTTTCAGGCGTTATTGACATACCAGCGGCAATTGCATCAATATTTCCAGCATTAAGTGCCGGAATCAAACCGTCAAATCCCATGCTTACAATTTCTACTTTAGCACCAATTTTCTTACCAATGGCTTGTGCCAAATCCATATCAAATCCTGTATATTCTTTGCTACCTTCCTTTTGGAATTCAAAAGGTGCAAAGGTTGGTTCTGTACCAAAACGCAAAACTCTCTCCGTAGGTTTCTTGTTTCCGCAGCCTGCTAAAAGTCCCATAGCAATAAATATCGTCATTATCATAACAAAAATTTTTTTCATGGTAGCTCCCCCTAATAATTTTATCTTTTCATTATACAACAATGCCATAATGAAGTGCAACATTTTGTACAATTTTATGTATATATATAAAAGGCCTTACAAATTTTAATATAAACAACCCAGCTGACCTGGTTTTCGTCCCCACACTCGCCTGCTGGAAGGTTTGCTCATAAGCCTTAGCTCCCCACTACTACTTCTCTCGCTTTTTGCGGCAGGTCTTACACCTAAGCTGCACCGTGCTCACAATACTTTGATTGCTTACGTGGATCGTTTTGCCTGCAACTGGCATCGACTTTCAACCACAGACCTGGGTTGTTTACCTCACAATTATATGTGTAATGCAAAATTTTAGCAACTTAAATTTTATTACCAAAAATCTTTTTTTTATAGTATACTATTATTAGTTTCTTAGAAACCTATAAAGGTGGATTTACATGCTTACCATACCGCAATTTTTAGAATTTCCGTCGGATGAAGATTCTTTAGAAACAATAGAATTCTTTTTGAAGATGCTTGAAAAAAAGAATAAAACACTCTATTTACACAGCCAGCAGGTAGCTAATTACTCTGTTAGCACTGCTGCAAAAATGGGTCTGCCTTTAGCGGAGGTTGCTTGTATAAAAACAGCATCTTTGTTGCATGATATTGGGCATTTATCTATACCTAATACCATTTTAGTTAAATACCCTTATCTAAGCACTCGAGAATTTTCCACATACAAAAATCACGCTTTAGCAGGATCTAGCATGTTAGAAAATATTCCTGAATTTAGCCATATCATGAAAATAATACTACATCACCATGAAAATTGGGACGGCACCGGATATCCCAAACGTCTTAAAGGAGTTAATATCCCTTTAGGTTCGCGTATTATAGCCGTTGCCAATTACTATGACCGCACTATTAACCCCTGCACACAAAATTGGCAAAAGTCTCATGCTAGTGCAGTAAAAGAATTACAAAACTTAGCCGGCATCCATTTTGATCCAGACGTAATAGCTGCTTTTTTAAAAGCTCTTACTTCTACTATAAAAAAATAAGCTTACTGCCATAATATTAAAAGACGACCAATGGTCGTCTTTTTTATTTATTTATATATGTTTTCGTAGTATCAAACCTGGGCTCCACCTGCAAAGGTTATACCCCAAATTTTCTTAGCGCCTGCTTTTTTTAAAGTTTTTGCAGCTGCTTCCATAGTGGCACCACTGGTGAAAATATCATCAACCAAAAGAATATTTCTTTCTTGTACAGACTTTTGCACAGCAAAACAGTTTTTTACATTTCTCCGTCTTTGTGTTCTAGTAAGCCCATATTGAGGAACTGTGCTTGAAACTCTTGCCAAAGCTTCATACCAAATAAGCTGCTCACGTTCACCCCAAATTTTAAAAATTCCTGTGGGAATGTCATAACCGCGTTCCTGCTGTCTAGCTTTATCTGTAGGCACCGGAACTAAAAACAAAGGCTGGGGTAATTTCCAGCTTTCTTGTAAATCAACAAAACAACAAACTTTTTTCAACTCTTCTGCTGCTCGCGGCAATAAACTTCTGGCTTTTTCAAACTTAATTTTATGCAAAGCTTGTTTAACGCCTCGTTCGTAACTATAAAAAATACAAATTCCCTCTAAATTTTTACATTCATAGCCTGAAGGAAAGAGAAAACGTATATCGGCCAACTGTCTGCGGCAATTAGCACAAAAAAGTTCTTGTCGCTCTACCCTGCCTTGGCAGTTCAAACATCTTGCTGGGAAGAATACATCTTCCAGTAAACGAAGAAAGTTTATAAACATCTGTAAATACTCCTATTATAAATGGGATATTAGTCGCACCTGTATTATTTATATTGGTAAGTATAATTTAATTAAAGTCCTGTATTTCTTGTAATCTTTCAGCCAATAAAGAATAACGTTTTCTAGTTTTATCATTATTAACAGCAATGTTAAGAGCACTATAACTTCCCACTAAAATTACCTTGCCTTTGGCTCTCGTAACCCCTGTATACAGCAAATTCCTTTGCAAAAGCATATAGTGGCTGCGTACAAAAGGCATAATAACTGTTCCATATTCACTACCCTGAGATTTATGCACACTCATAGCATAAGCCAGTTGTAAGTCATCTAGCTCTCCTGCTGTATAAGCCACATCCTCGCCCTCTGCCCTATCAGGAAAGGAAGCAATAACGTTTCTGCCGGCTATAGACTTTATAATGCCTATATCCCCATTAAAAACATCTTTTTCGTAATTATTACGAATTTGCATTATTTTATCGCCTACCCGCAAAATAGTACCCCCCACATTAACTTCACCTTTACTAGGTCTGGGTGGATTTATACGACTTTGTAGCATTACATTAAGATTTTGTACGCCACAGGGATTTTTATGCATTGGAGATAACACTTGCACATCTTGCCATTTTCCATTGTCAGTAAGCTTAGCATAAGCATTTACTACAAATGCAGCTGCATCTTCTTCCTGCTCAAATTCTTGGAAACTAAAATCACTACCGTCCTCAAATTCCGGCTGCAAACCACGATTAATCCTATGTGCATTACGAACAATAGGACTTAATTGCGCTTGCCTGAAAACATTCTCTAGCCGTACCACAGGCATAGATTTACTGCGGATAATATCCTTCAAAACCGAACCCGGTCCAACAGAAGGCAGCTGGTCAACATCACCTACTAATATTAAGCGACAACCAATAGGAATTGCCCTAAGCAAATAATACATTAGGGAAATATCCAGCATAGAAGCCTCATCAATTATAATAGCGTCTGCTTCTAAGGGATTCTCTGCATTCTTACCCCAAAACTGCCCGTCGCCGGAAGGCGTATATTCCAAAAGCCGGTGCACCGTAGCAGCACTTTTGCCTGCTGATTCTGATAAACGCCTAGCAGCTCTACCTGTAGGAGCCGCTAGCAAAATTTTGCACCCAGCCTTTTCTAATACTGATAAAATACCCTTAACTACGGTTGTTTTACCTGTACCTGGTCCGCCCGTTAAGACGAAAACTCCATGCTCTACAGAAGCTTTAACAGCATCTTTTTGTTCTTGTGCTAACTCAATATGTTCTTGGTCTTCCCATTTTTTTATAATGGCTTGGTAATCTACCTTCCACAATTTATTAACATTATCTCTTAAGGCCAATAAACGATGAGCAACACCGGTTTCTGCTTTGTATAGATGTTCCGGATAAACAAGCCGTACACCACCAACAGATTCTGTCCGTAATAAATCATCTTTTATTAGTTGATTAAAAACCACTGAAACTTCTACAGCGTCTATTTGCAAAAGGTTAGCAGTACCATCAACTAACATATTATCCGGTACACAAGTATGTCCCTGCGAAGATGCCTGCAGCAATGCATACTTCACCCCCGCTTTAATACGCTCATCAGCATTAAAATTATGGCCTAAAGCCAAAGCAATTTTATCTGCAGTTTTAAAACCTATACCCTCCACGTCAGTAGCTAAACAATAAGGATTATTTTCTATTCTAGTAATTGCTGTAGAACCATACACTGCTTGCAACTTAGGCGCATAGTTTGAACTAATTCCATGTGCCTCTAAATACACCATTAATTCTCGCATGTCACTAAGTTCAGCGTAGGAATTTATTATATCCTCCGCCTTTTTTTTGCCAATTCCTGAGATTTCAGTCAAACGATAAGGATCTTGGTTAATAATATCTAATGTTTCTTCGCCAAAACGCTCTACAATACGTGCAGCCATAGCTTTGCCAATACCCCGAATAGCACCACTGCCCAAAAAACGTTCTATACCAATTTTAGTCGAAGGTTTCACTGCCTGCCATATTGTAGCCTGAAACTGCCGGCCAAATTTTGGATGTTGTCCCCACTTACCTTTTAGTTTTACCAATTCGCCTACAAAAGGAGCTACTCCACGATAAACTACAGAAACACTTCCTGTTTCCTTACTTTTAGCACGAAAAACGCAAAATGCTCCATCATTAGATTGAAAAACTATGTTTTCTATTAAAACTTCTACTTCATCCATCCCGCACCTCATAATCATGCCATAATAGAAACATTATAGCATAATAATTTAGTGTAGCCAAATCCAAATACCAATTTCTTTGTTTTTAGATAAACGCCCAAATCATAGCTATAATCCTTGCTCTTCCTGCGATTCTTTTTGAAACATCTTCTCAAATACGCTATAATTACAACACAAAATAGTTTGATAAGGATGTGTACGTTCGGTGAAATTTAAAGGAACACAGATTGCTATTGATATGTATAGTTGTAACGGCCTAGTTATATCTA
>JAQVYX010000038.1 GCA_029004715.1 Acidaminococcaceae bacterium
CCGCATCGTAATCTTTTCCCAACAACCTGAAAGTAATGAAATAAACGAAAACAACGATGAAAATAACTTGTGCCAACATCAGTATTACCAAAGGACCGGCCATCCCTGCTAATTGCCATAATTTCATAGAAAGAATAGACATAGAAACAAATAGGCCCAAGGAGAACTCGCCTACAATGTTAATAGCTTCGTAAGCAGCTTCGCTAGTCTTTTTCCTGTAATCTAGCAGTAATCTAATTAAAATACCACCTAGCATAGCACAAACATGAATAGGGAAATTAATACCAGCTGATTTCAACATTATAAAAGTTACTTGCCCAATACCTAAAGCAAGCATCATCAAAAAAACACCATTCAGCATATTTGCTTTGGATACTAAAATACCAACAACTTTACCGGTTTCCTCGGCTTTCTCGTCTACACCATCTAGATCCGGATCTTCTAAATGGAAACGTTTAACAAGGAAATTTCCAAAAGGACCGCCAACTAAGCAACCGGCAATTAAGCCAAAGGTTGCAGCGGCTAAAGCAACTTCTAAAGCAGCAGGAGCACCAGCAGCTACAGCTAAAGGCGCAAAGGCAGCTGCGTTACCATGACCGCCGGTCATAGGAGTACTGCCTGTCATAAGGGCAATAAGGGGGTTGATTCCCATTGCAACACCAAGTCCTACAGCTAAATCGTTTTGTAAAAATGCTAATAATGCTGCTAAAACTGCGAAAATAGCGACCAATTTCCCGCCTTTTTTCAATAAACTCATACTAGCTGCAGCGCCACTAGCGGCAAAAAAGATACAATAAAATAGCGTGTTTACTGTTTTGTAATCGAAACTTAGTTCAACAGTGCCAGTATAATATAAAACTAAAGAAATAATGGAAAAAATTGTGCCACCTAGAACAGCACTTGGTAAACAGTATTTCTTGAGAATAGGTATCTTGCTTCTCATGAAATCACCAAAATAAATTGCTAGAACTGCAAGGGCTAATGTTTCAAACATTCCTAATTTAAGTATACCCATAATAAAAGCCTCCTCTTTTTTACAATAGCTGACGTTTTTTTCAAGCGCCGGTCATGCGTGGAGCGGCACTTTTGGGTTCTATTTACACAAGAACCGACAGTTGTCTTCTCTCCCAAATAGGCTAACTTTTATTATTTCTTAACAAAAGTTTCAAAATCCCTAATTGTTCTTGGCAATAACATTTGGTGAACTGGGCAAACTGACTTAGGATTTTGGTACGATGCCTCAGTAAAAGCTGTCACATATGGCCGAAGCATTCCCATGTCTACAATCTCGTCTACCATACCATCTTGAGCACAAAACTTTGGACGCGATTTCGTTACAAAGTCCTCTATAAGCTTGTTCATCTTGTCTATAGTCGGCTGTAAATCCTTACCGGCCTTCTTATCTTTAGCCAGACGACGGGAATACATTGCCGTTGCAGCAGTTTCACCATTCATAACATATATTTCACTGGCTGCTGTTCCAATTGAAAAAGCATTAGTGTCGTTGCCTTGAGGTCCACCTAAAACATAATGAGCTGCCGCTGTTCCTTTACGCAAAGTTATTTCTAAAGACGGCAGACCGGAATTTTGAATAGAATAAATAAGTGACTGTCCTAACCCCAGTAGTTCAGCTCTCTCGGCATCGTCACCTACATCGATACCGGAAGTGTCCTGCAACCATATCAAAGGCACACTGTCACGAGTACATAAGGTTACAAATTCATTCATCTTAATAAGACCTTGGCGATATAGCTTGCCGCCAATGGCTGCCGCGCTTTCCTTATATTCGGGATAGTTTAGCAATAACCCTTGTACATTAGCTAAAACTCCAACCAATAATCCGTTAACTTTGGCCAAACCGGTAACCATTTCCGGTCCATAGCCTTTTTTATATTCCATGAATTCGCTATTGTCAAAAATACGAGCTAAAACTTCATAAATATCATAGCTGCGTTTTTGGTTCATAGGCACGATAGAATACAAGTCATTTGCCTCAAATTTAGGTAGATAAGGCTCATCTACTCTGAAAAATTCCAAATCATAAGCAGGCAGCATGCCTACATACTTCTTAATACCTTCAATGACGCCTTCTTCACTAGCATAAACTTCGCGCATAAATCCTGTCTCGTTATAATGCACATCTATTGAGCCTGGAGGATCTTGCTTCACAGAATTAGCCACCATTTCAGCAATTTGTTCAGCACCTTCCATGTCGATATAGCCCTTAGGATGCATACCGCCTAAAATTCCGTTGCCACCTACAGCCATATTAGCCTTTTCATGGGCAATAAGCACCGTAGGGCTGATACTGTGGTAACCGCCACCTGCTGGGTTGGTACCGTAAATACCCACAATAACGGGAATGCCCATTTGGTTCAGCTCAGCGTTCCTAAAAAAGGGAGTCCCTCCGCCCCTGCGGTTAGGATAAACCTTTTCCTGCTCATCAAATTTTACACCACTGCAGTTAAGCAAATATACTAAGGGAATACGCAAAATCTTAGCCGTATCAGAAGCACGCAATAAATTGTCAGCTTGTCCTGGAACCCAGGCCCCTGCCAATTTCTTGTTATCTGAAGCTACAACCACCACCCATTTTCCATTAACGCGGCCTAAACCTTTAATAATACCTGTAGAGCCGTTGTCGTTGCCTTCCGGATTGTACAAACTATTCAAAGGTCTCCAAGTATCAACGTCTACCAAAGCTAGGATACGTTGCATAGCGGTCATCTGTCCAGCTTCATTTAATGATTCCGTAGACCTACCGGCGTCTTCTACTTTTTTAATTAAGTCTTTTATTTCCTGCTCAACAGCTTTTAGCTCAGCTGTATTTTCAGCATTTTCGCCTTTTAGCTCTTTGCCTAGCGCAGGCATGTTTTGGAAATATCTTGGCATTGAGTAGTTACCCATTATTACTCCTCCTCGTATTACTTTTTTTCACCAACAGGAACTTTAATAAATACTTGACCAGGGTCAATTTCTTCTCTAATCATCCTAATTACCTGTGGATCCGGAGCCTCCAAAAGAACAGCTTTGCTAACGTCTATATCAAACCCGGTATTTTCGATAACATCTTCCGGAGAAGAACTAGGATAATACCCAGCTAAATACATGCGTTTTGTTTTCTCGTCAAACTTCATTGTGCCTCTGTCAGTAACAACCATTAACGGCCCACGATTACCAGGCAGTCCCGCTCTCTCACGTCCCCCAGGGCCATCCATCCATCCTGCACTAGTAACATAATCTATCTTTTCCATAAAACGACGTTTTTCATGCTGCATCATTATAACAGTATTAGAATAAGTAGCGATACCATTAGCCCCACCACTACCTGTAAATCTTGTCTTTGGATGATTATAATCACCAATAGAAGTAGAATTAACATTACCATAAGCATCTATTTGGGCTCCACCTATAAAAGCGATTAGTCTGTCTGTATTATGCAGCCATTCATTGGTTTCAAAGCCTACGAAACGAATATTCGGCCACTGTACTCCACAATGCGCCATAAAACGGCAGTCACCAACACTATGTGGCACTTCAATAGGAGAACAATCCATCAAACCACTCTCTACGATAATATTACACTGTGGTGCAAATACCCTCTTGGCTACGGAGGCTCCAATTAGTGGCAACCCTGTGCCGACTATAACAACCTGGCCATTTTTTATTTGTTTGGCAATAGTAACAGCCTGCATTTCTTTGTTTGTATAATTAGAGTAATCAGTCATTATTTTGCCTCCTTTGTCATATCAACAGCATAGCCCAAGCCAGGTACTACTTTTAGCTTTATCAAACGGCTAGCTCCGAGTTTGTCTAGGTAAGCATACTGATCTTTTACATCATAAATCCATTCCTTACAAAAGGCTTCGAAGTCTTCTTGAGTCTTGCTTGCAACATCATAGACCTTCAAGAAGTCATTGTCATAATCGTAATAATTATAGCATTGAGAAGGATGCGCTCCATAAGGTGTGTGTACTACGGCATCCACGCAGGCACAGAAGATAGAATTTTTAGATGGATCCTTGCGAATCTCTTCGTTGCTAACCAACTCTTCGCAAGTAACAATACACCGCTTAGAAGCTATCGCTATATCAACATCATGAAACTCATCACCCTCAATAGAGCAAGTACCATCTGGTGAAGCTTTTTGCACATGGATAAGAGCTACATCAATTTCAGGCACCGGTAAGGCAACTACCTTATCACCTGGTTTAAAAGGATTATCCATATAGATAAATTTATCATTAGGTATTTTATCTATAGTCTTACGAACTTCCTTACTAATTCCCCACTTAGCAGTCAAATCAGTACCCAACATTAACTTTACCGGTAAAAAAGGTAACCCTAAAGATGCAGCATGCAACATAAGCATAATGGCATCTTGGGAATAATCTTCCATATTTAGTATGCCCTTTTCAAAAAAATCTCTAAACCTCCGAGATACATTAGTAACTCCTGAGTTAGCAGTGTAGCAGTTATTATAAGCCTTAACACGATGCTCCCCGATTAACAAATCCCAATCACCGCCGGCAGGACCACCTTCACCAACAAAATCCGTTAACCCTTGACGTAAAATCTCATAAACCGCAGCATAAGGTTTTCTATTAGTGGTAAAACCACCAATAACAATGTGGTCCCCATTTTTTACATACTTAGATACTGCTTCTGACAATGTACACACTTTACTCATACAAAAACCTCCCAATTTTTAAATAATAGCAAGACAATTTAATTCCTTACCACCTCCTCTATGCATTATGTTTACCAAACAAATGACTTATGGTTCACATTACAAGTTAATAGCAGCGAAAAGCAAAAGGCCTGGTTTTCGTTATTTTGAATTCGTTTCATTAATAATGGTACAAAAAAACCTACTTCTTTAATTGCTTTGCTCTGAATTTTTATAGATAGCAGACACAAAACAACACAATCCTACTAAATGAACTAACAATATTTAGTAGGCATTAAAACTACTATTTACTTTATTGGTTCAAAGAAGAATTTAACTTGAATTGAAATTTCAAGCAACCATATAATATTTTATTTTTTTCATCAAACCTTAACCTATTTAAATATGCAAGAACCTATTGCGAAATTACAATATAAATCTCCCGTTCAGTTTCGTTTGGATAGATGCAATTAATAGCTAGACCGTATTTTGTGTTGAACAGTCCATCTAACGGGCGATTTACTCCAAGGCAATAAAACACTATTTCAACCATCTTCTGAAGACACTCTCTTTAATCCAACCACTCTTGCCGATTTTTCTGCCTTCAACGTTAATGTTTAATTGGCGTATGATCAAATTTCCTCATTCGGTATTCCGCATTATGGAATTGCTTCCATTTCCTTCAAGCTTATTATTCGTCACATTTTTATCAAATCCTTCTTTTTTTTAAAAAATTTTCTAAAATTTTTTTATTTTCTAAAATTCAGCATTTTTTTCAATTACCAAAAACAGCACAATTACCACTAAAAATTTTCTCTGAATTAACAACACCCTTTTATTAACGTGCTTTTAAGGATATTGTTGTTGTAAAAGCTTTTTGTTTTTTGTATAATTAACCTAAAATTAAATCAGGAGGCCAAATATGGTTCAAAGTGTTACCCGTTCGCTTTTATTGCTAGACGCTTTAAGTAAATCCCATAAAAAATGCTCTTTGTCTGAACTTTGTGAAATGACTGATTTACCTCCAAGTACAGTACATCGTCTATTATTAGCCCTAAAAGAATCGCGTTTTATTGCGCAAGACAACTCTTCTTCAAAATATTATTTAGGTCCAGCTCTAATAATTTTGGGCATACGGGCTTCAAACTATTTAAATCTCCGGGAATTAGCACGTCCTATCTTAGATAGTCTTGCTGCTACTTCCAAAGAAGACGCCTATCTTAGCTTGATTGATGGAGATAATGCTATTATGGCTGAAAGCGCCTATGGTCCTCAACCACTTAAAGTCATTTATCCATTAACAGTTCCAATTCCTTTGCACAGTGGCGCGGCTAGAAAAGTTTTATTAGCCTACCAAGACCCAGCTTTTATTAAAAACTACCTACATAAAAAGCTTTCTAAATATGCTAATAATACAACTACCGATGCCAATAAACTAAGACTACAATTAGAAGAAATTCGCGAAAAAGGTTATTCGATTACTCTTGGTGAATCTTTGAATGGTGCATTGGGTATATGTTCTCCCGTCTTTGATAGTTTTGGCAATATTGTCGCCGGTCTTGGCATCAGTTGTCCGATATTACGCATAAAAAAAGAGGATTATCCAAATTTAATAGAGCTAGTTAAAAAACACGCCCAACAATTATCTGCTGACCTTGGCTATGCCGATACTAAATAATCTAAAACTTGCCCAAAATAATTAATCTTAATGAAAAAACCTGCAACTCTTTTATTTCAAGAGTTGCAGGTTTTTATTTTTATTTAGCACCATAACAAATAAATTATATATATTATTCTATTAGCCGCCCTATAAATAAAACTAAATAAATACTAGTAAGGCTAAAATATGTGTTTACTCATTTTCCCGTGAAGACCGGTTTACTTTTTTCTAAATAAGCCTTCATGCCTTCCTTTTGGTCAGCTGTCGCAAAACAGATACCAAAGTTATCTGCTTCATAAGCTAACCCAGCTTGTAAACTCATATCAAAACCACGATTAATGGCATCTTTGGCTAATTGAACAGCAATTGGTGCTTTAGAAATAATTTTGTTGGCCATAGCTTTCGCTGTCTCCATTAGCTCGTTAGGTTCCACCATAGCATTAACCAAACCAATACGATAGGCTTCTTCTACCTTAAGCATATTTGTTGTACAGATTATTTCCTTGGCCCTTCCTTTGCCCACAAGCTGCGCCAAACGCTGTGTACCACCAAACCCTGGAATAATGCCCAAAGAAACCTCTGGCTGTCCAAATACTGCTTTACTAGAAGCAATACGAATATCACAAGCCATAGCTAATTCGCACCCTCCGCCTAAAGCATAACCATTAACAGCCGCTATTACAATCTGAGGTAAATTCTCTATCGCGCTAAACACAGCCTGTCCCAATCTGGAAAAATTTCTGCTTTCTATGACATTAAGCTTTTGCATTTCGACAATATCGGCTCCAGCCACAAAGGCACTTTCACCGCCACCAGTAATTATAACTATTTTAGTAGCTTCATCTTTGGCTAATATATCAAACAATTGTTTCATTTCATCTAAGGTCGCACTATTTAAAGCATTCAAGGACTTTGGCCTATTAATTGTGACAACCGTAATACCTTGTTCTGTTTGCACAAGCAAATTTTTATATTCAGTCATGATTAACACTCCTAAATTGACGTTTGGAAAACATCTCTTTATTTTTTATTGTAATCGTAAAACCCTTTGCCTGTTTTACGTCCCAAATAACCTGCTTCCACCATTTTACGTAATAATTGAGCAGGACGATACTTAGTATCACCATATCCTGCATACAGCACTTCCATAATAGCGAGAACTGTGTCATTGCCAATGAGATCAGACAATGCCAATGGCCCCATAGGATGCGCAAACCCAAGCTTTGCTACATTATCGATATCCTCCGCACTGGCAACGCCTTCCATTAGTGTGAAAATAGCCTCATTAATCATAGGTATCATAATCCTATTGCCCACAAAACCAGGAGCATCATTCACTTTAACAGGAGTCTTCCCTACTTTTTCCGCCAAGGTCTTAATGGCAGAAAAAGTCTCCTCAGATGTAGCTAATCCCTTGGTTACTTCAACCAGCTTCATTACTGGTGCAGGATTGAAAAAATGCATGCCGACAAATTTATCCGGCCGTTTAGTTGTAGCAGCTAGCATGGTAATTGAAACCGACGATGTATTGCTTGCCAAAATAGTTTTTTCAGGGCAAAGCTCATCCAGATTTTTGAAAATTTCTTTCTTGATAGCGATATTTTCCGTCGCTGCTTCAATAACAAGGTCAACATCACAATTAGTTTTATCTAAATCTACAACACAGCTAATGCGGCCCAAAATGGTCTTTTTCTCATCCTCAGTAAGCTTACCCTTGGCAACGCTACGGCTTAGATTTTTATCAATAGTAGTAATGCCCTTGTCCAAAAAGCATTGCTTAATATCTCGTATAACTACTGTAATGCCACTTTGAGCCATAACCTGAGCGACACCTGCACCCATTTGTCCTGCTCCAATAACCATTACCTTTGAAAATCCCATTTTTATACCTCCTAACATGCTTTACGTTTCTTAAATTCCTCTGTCATGATTGGTAATACCTCCATAACATCGCCCACAATACCATAATTTGCCACTTGGAATATAGGTGCATCTTTGTCCCTATTAATGGCAATGATGATATCAGATGAAGACATACCTACCAAATGCTGAACAGCTCCTGAAATACCACAAGCAATATAAATTTTGGGTCCTACCGTCTTGCCTGTCTGTCCAACTTGGCACATATGAGGCTTCCAGCCAGCATCTACAGCAGCTCTAGATGCACCTACAGTAGCACCTAATACTTCAGCCAAATCTTCGACTAACTTGAAATTCTCAGGTTTGCCCAATCCACGACCACCGGAAACAATAATCTCTGCTTCCTCTAAGTTACAACAGGTTGTGCACACCTTTACTACATCCGTGAGTTTAGTACGAATATCTTCCGGTTTTACAGTACTCTTCACCCGGATTATTTTTCCACATCGATCATAATCAAGCAGCGGTTTCTTAAACACAGAAGGACGTACAGTTCCCATTTGAGGTCTGTGCTCAGGGCAGAGAATTGTCGCCATAATATTTCCACCAAAAGCAGGTCTTGTCCAAGCCACCAGTCCTGTTTCGTCATCAATTGCCAGTCCTGTGCAGTCTGCCGTTAACCCTGTAGCTATGCGGCTGGCGATCCTAGGCCCTAAATCACGACCGTCATTAGTAGCTCCTACTAGCACTACAGATGGCTTATGTTCTTGTATTAAATTGGCAACTACTGTTGTGTATCCATCGGTGTTGTAATGTGCCAGTTCATCAGCTTCCACTAAATAAAGCTCATCAGCTCCTGCAGCAAATATATCTTTGGATAAACTTTCCACATCTTTTCCTAGCAAGACGCCTGCTAAATGCTGTCCCATTTTGTCAGCTAATTTACGTCCCTCGCCCAATAGTTCAAGGCTAACATTTTTAATTTTCCCTTCAACTGTTTCAATATATACCCACACATTCTTATACTGCGTCTTGTCCATAGTTACTTCCTGCGCTACTTCCACGCGACTAATAGCACCAACAGGACAAACATCAACACACGCCCCACATTGAGTACAAGCTAAGCCAATTATTGCTTTGCTATTTTTCAAACTAATAGCACCAAAGGGACATGTGGTTTCACAAATTCCACAACCTATACATTTTTCTTCATCTATTATAACTGCCATTTTAGTTTCCCTCCGTATTAGACAATTTTAGCTTCAGCGAGTTTATCTAACAAAACAGTAACACTTTCCTTAGCCGTAGGCTCAGCAATAAGTATTCCTTGAACACGCCTCGGTGGGCTAAAAATCTTGCTAACCTTGGTGGGAGATCCTGTAAGGCCTATTCTTTTCTCGTCTGCCTTAACATCTGCAGCACTCCAAACCGCAATTTCGGCTCTATTGGCCTTCATTTTCCCTTTTATAGTAGGAAAACGTGGTTCAAAAGCAGCTGATTTAATAACTGACATAAGCACAGGCATTTTTACTTCAATAACTTCATATCCATCTTCACATTCCCTGTCAACTATAGCAGTATCACCTTTAATATCCAAATTTGACACATAAGTTACTTGGGGAATACCCAAGTGCTCCGCTGTTTCCGGCCCTACTTGCGCTGTATCGCCATCAATAGCCTGCTTACCGCAAAAAATCACGTCTACCTTGCCAATCTTTCTTATGCAAGCAGCTAAAGTATAACTAGTAGCCAAAGTATCGGCTCCGCCAAAAGCACGATCACTTACTAATATTGCTGTATCCGCCCCCATAGATAAACATTCTTTCAGTGCAGCCTTAGCCTGAGGCGGTCCCATTGAAATTACTGTAATCTTAGCACCATATTTATCTTTAAGTTGAAGTGCCGCTTCTAGAGCATTCTTGTCAAAAGGATTAACTATACTAGGTACGCCTTGTCTAATCAAGGTGTTAGTTACCGGATCTATTTTTACCTCAGTCGTATCCGGAACTTGTTTTATACACACTACGATTTCCATTCGTTTTGCCTCCCAAGTATTAAATCACACGAAAGTAATTATTTTTTTATCTCAAAAGTGCCCCAGATATTACCATGCGCTGCACTTCATTAGTTCCCTCGTATATTTGTGTAATCTTAGCATTACGCATAAGCCGCTCAACAGGGTAATCGGTAGTATAACCATAACCACCATAAACCTGTACTGCATCAGTTGTAACCTCCATTGCTACATCTGAGGCATAGGCTTTAGCCATAGCCGCTTCTTTAGAAAAAGGCTTACCATCATTCTTCAGACAAGCTGCTCTATATACTAGGAAGCGTGCCGCATCAATCTTCATAGCCATATCTGCAATTTTAAAAGCAATTGCTTGGAAAGAGGAAATTGGTTTACCGAACTGTACCCTCTCCTTGGAATATTTGATAGAATAAGCCAAAGCCGCTTCTGCAATGCCGAGGGCTTGGGCAGCAACACCAATACGTCCGGCATCTAATGTGGTCATAGCAATCTTAAAACCTTCGCCTTCTTTACCCAAAAGATTTTCTTTCGGTATCTTAACATCCTTGAAAACCAATTCCGTCGTAATAGAGGTATGTCCTCCCATTTTGCTTTCTCTCTTGCCAAAAGTAAAGCCTGGCATACCTTTTTCTAAAATAAAGGCCGATATACCTTTCAATCTCTTTGTTTTGTCTGTCATAGCAAAAACTATATAAGTATCAGCCTCGCTACCGTTAGTAATGAAAATCTTGTTGCCGTTTAAAATATAGTGGTCGCCTTCCAATTTCGCTACCGTTTGCTGCGAAGCTGCATCAGTACCTGCATTAGGTTCTGTAAGTCCAAAGGCTCCAACATGCCTACCTTCAGCAATAGGTCTTAAGTATTTTTGCTTTTGTTCCTCTGTGCCATATGACATAATGGGACCAGCACACAAAGATACATTTACCGACAAAGTAATACCCATACCATCGTCTACTTTGGAAAGTTCTTCTACTGCCAAAATATAGCTAAGATAATCTCCTTCCGCGCCACCATAAGCCTCTGGAAAACAGATACCATTAAAACCAGCTTCACACATTTCGTTAACAAGACTTCTGTCAAAAATATGCTGCTCTTCTCTTTCTTCCACAGTAGGAGCTAATTTCTGTTCTGCAAATTCCTTAGCCATTTGTTGAATTGTCTCTTGATCTTCTGTTAGTTCAAATTCCATCTGTTAATACCTTCTCTCCTCAAATGAGTTCTACAATGGTGGAGGTTCCCTGTCCGCCACCGATACATAGTGTAGCAAGTCCTACTTTTTTATTATGTGCCTTTAGAGCATAAAGCAAAGTTACAAGAATACGAGCCCCACTTGCACCGATAGGATGTCCTAGTGCAATGGCACCTCCATTGACATTCACTTTTGTTTTATCAAACTTAAGCTCCTTGCCAACCTCTACAAATTGAGCTGCAAAAGCCTCATTTGCCTCAATTAAATCAATATCTTGCATAGTTAACTTTGCTTTATCTAAAGCTTTGCGAGACGCAGAAATAGGACCTAGACCCATATATTTGGGATCTACGCCTGTGGAAGCATATGCTACTATACGTGCCATAGCTGTAACGCCTAACTCCTTGGCCTTATCTGCTGACATCACTACTAAAGCTGCTCCGCCATCATTAATACCAGATGCATTACCAGCCGTTACCGTGCCATTTTTTTTTGAATGCCGGTTTTAATTTTGCTAATCCTTCCAGCGTCGTGCCTTCGCGCGGAAACTCATCAGTATCAAAAATTACTTCGCC
>JAQVYX010000039.1 GCA_029004715.1 Acidaminococcaceae bacterium
GAGTTCTCACGTATGACTGTTACTATGCAGGCAAATGCTACAACAGTTGATCAGGTGTGCAAACAACTGGAAAAACTAGTTGAAGTTGAGGCAGTGAAAATTTTGCCACTTCATAATACTTCTCAAAGAAGCATGGCTTTGGTTAAAGTCAAGACAGCTGATAAACGTTTAGAGATTTTGCGGGTTGCAGATGTTTTTCGGGCACATGCAATTGATATTTCAGGAGAATCATTGACTTTTTTGATTACAGGCGATATAGCTAAGCTCCATGCCTTCGTTGAGGTAATGAAACCTTATGGAATAATGGAAATGGTACAGACCGGTGCCGTAGCCTTGGAAAGAGGCGAAGAGGCCTTGACTGTAACAAAGTCTCGCTATAATTGGCCGCAAACGGCTATAAGCAAAAATACTTCTGAGCATTGCAAACTTATTTAAGGTTTTTAATCTAAACAGGTTTTAAATATAAAATATTTGAGGGCAGCAAAAAAGGAGAGAATGAAAATGGTAAAAATGTATTATGACAAAGACGCTAATTTTGATTTATTGAAAGGTAAAACAGTTGCTATTATTGGCTATGGTTCTCAAGGACATGCTCATGCTTTGAATTTGCAAGAAAGTGGTGCTAATGTCGTTGTTGGTTTATATGAAGGAAGCAAGTCAAAAGCAAAAGCCGAGGCAGCAGGACTAAAAGTAATGAATGCAGCTGATGCGGCTAAGGTTGCTGATGTTATTATGATGCTTATTCCGGACGAAAAGCAAGCGGCTGCCTACAAAAACGATATCGCTCCATATTTGCAAGCAGGAAATGCTCTTGCTTTTGCTCATGGATTTAATATTCATTTTGGCCAAATCGTTCCACCTGCAGATGTAGATGTATTTATGGTTGCCCCTAAAGGACCGGGCCATTTGGTTCGTCGTGTATATACAGAAGGCGCTGGTGTACCTATGCTTATCGCTGTACATCAAGATGCTACGGGTAAAGCTCATGACCTTGCACTTGCTTATGCTAAAGGTATCGGCGGTACTCGTGCAGGCGTGTTGGAAACTACTTTTAGAGATGAAACAGAAACAGATTTGTTCGGTGAGCAAGCTGTATTGTGTGGTGGGGTAACAGCTCTTATTACAGCTGGATTTGAAACTCTTTGCGAAGCAGGCTATGCTCCTGAGAATGCTTACTTTGAATGTATGCATGAAATGAAATTAATCGTTGATTTAATGTATGAAGGCGGTATGGCGAAAATGCGCCATTCTATCAGTGATACTGCTGAATATGGCGATTATGTAACCGGCAGTCGTATTATTACTGCTGAAACAAAAAAAGCTATGAAACAAGTATTAACTGAGATTCAAGATGGTACTTTTGCTAAAAACTGGTTGTTGGAAAATCAAGCTAATCGTCCTGCTTTCAACGCTATGCGTAGACGTGGTGCGGAGCATCCGATTGAAAAAGTTGGGGGACAACTTCGTGCTATGATGCCTTTCCTTAAACCAGCTGCAAAAAAATAAGAAGATTTTTAGATATTATGCTATTAGCTATATTACGACGAGGGTGTTTGTCATTGCCAATGCTATAAGGCATCGTACAAGTGATAAAACCCTAGTCGTACTAGGCTAGTGGTTTTTTAGAAAAACAAACTGCTTTATCTAGATTTAGCAAACCCGTTTTTGCACTGGTTAACTTTTGCTATTTCTATTTTTCCTAATTTAGGGGAAACAAATAGGAGGAATATATTATGGGCATGACCATGACTCAAAAAATTTTAGCAAAGCATTCCGGGTGTGATTTTGTATCTGTTGGAGAATTACTTATTTCGCAAGTAGATTTAATTTTAGCTAATGATATTACCGGGCCTCCGGCCATTGACGAGTTCAATAAAATTGGCAAGCCTGTTTTTGATAAGAACAAGATTGCACTTGTTCCTGACCACTTTTCTCCCTGTAAAGATATTAAATCTGCAGAAATGTGCAAACATTTACGCGATTTTGCTAGACAACATGAAATAAAGAATTACTTTGAAGTGGGGCGCATGGGTATTGAACATGCACTGCTTCCTGATGCTGGACTTATTGCTCCCGGTGAAATAATCATTGGAGCTGACTCTCATACTTGTACTTATGGTGCACTAAATGCGATGGCTACCGGAGTAGGGCAAACAGATGTTGGTGCAGCAATGGCCAGCGGAACTACTTGGTTTAAGGTTCCCAAAGCAATTAAAGTTGTTTTAACAGGTAAAAAACCTCGCTTTGTGCAAGGCAAAGATATTATTTTGACTATTATTGGTAAAATTGGCGTAGATGGTGCACGTTATCAGTCTTTGGAATTCTGCGGTGCTGGTATAGCAGAACTTACTATGGCAGACCGTTTTACTATTTGTAATATGGCTATTGAGGCAGGTGGGAAAAATGGAATTTTCCCTGTGGACGAAAAAACAAGGGAATTTTTGCAAGAACGAGGTGTAACTCGTCCTTGGACTAGTGTAGAACCTGATAGTGATGCTGAATATGATAGAGTATTAAATATTGAATTAGATAAATTAGTACCGGTAGTAGCATACCCGCATTTACCGGAAAATACGCATCCAGCAGCAGAATCTAACCATATAATTATTGATCAGTCTGTTATAGGTTCCTGTACCAATGGTCGCTTGGAAGATTTGGCACAAGCCGCAGAGGTGTTAAAAGGACAAAAAATACATCCGCATGTGCGTTGTATTATAATTCCTGCTACGCAAGAAATTTACAAAAACGCAATGGCTTTAGGGTACATAGATATTTTTATTGATGCGGGGGCGGCTGTTAGCACACCGACCTGCGGACCTTGTCTGGGTGGGTACATGGGCATTTTAGCTCATGGAGAACGCGCAATATCAACGACGAATCGCAATTTCCGTGGCCGCATGGGTCATGTAGACAGCGAAGTATATTTGGCTAGTCCATATACGGCGGCAGCTAGTGCTGTTTTGGGCCATATTGCAGATCCTGGGGAGGTGCTGAAATGAGCAAAGTGTGGCGCTATGGCGATCATATAGACACGGATGTTATTATTCCGGCCCGCTATTTGAATATTGCGGATTTTAAAGAGTTATCTGAGCATGCTATGGAAGATATTGATACTAGCTTTGCTTCTAATGTGAAGCCACAGGATATTATTGTCGCAGGAAGAAATTTTGGTTGTGGTTCCTCACGCGAGCATGCACCGATTGTTTTACAACAAAAAGGTGTAAAATGTATTATTGCTGATAGTTTTGCACGTATTTTTTATCGCAATGCCATTAATATTGGTTTGCCGGTTTTAGAAATAGGCCAAGAGGTAGAGCAAATAGAAGCCGGTGACGAACTGACGGTAGATTTACTCAAGGGCGAAATAAAGATTGTCAACAAAGGTATTACTATACAGACTAATCCGCTGCCGGAATTTGTGCAAAAAATTGCTAATGCCGGTGGTCTTATTAACTATATCAAAGGGGAACATTAAATGAAAATAACACTATTGCCGGGCGATGGTATCGGGGTAGAAATAGTGGATGCGGCTGTAGAAGTTATGGATGCCGTAGCGAAGAAATTTAATCTTAAATTAGAGTATGATAAACAGTTAATTGGTGGATGTGCCTATGATGCAACAGGGACACCTTTGCCGGAAGCTACTATAACTTCTGCCAAAATGGCCGATGCTGTGCTTTTGGGTGCAGTTGGCGGTCCAAAATGGGATAATGTGGAGCCTACTAAAAGACCGGAAAAAGCTCTGCTTGGTATTCGTAAAGTTTTGGGTTTATACTGCAATTTACGTCCCATGAAAGTTTCAAAATATGTTGCGCATTTATCTCCATTGAAAATGGAACGTGTAGTAGGGGCAGATTTACTGATTGTACGTGAATTGACAGGTGGCATTTATTTTGGTGAGCATAATGAAGCCACGATGGTTAATGGTGTAGAGACTGCGTCTGACGTAGAGCTTTATACTAGGCCTGAAGTAGAGCGTATTGCGCGTAAAGCTTTTGAAGCTGCCAAGAAACGTAAGGGCAAGGTAACTTCTGTGGATAAGGCAAATGTTTTGGGTTCTTCACGGATGTGGCGTAAAATTGTAGGGCAAATGCGAGAAGCAGAATTTTCTGAAGTGGAATTAAATAATTTGTACGTAGATAATTGTGCTATGCAGTTAGTACTTAATCCAGGACAATTTGATGTTATTTTGACTAACAATATTTTTGGCGATATCTTATCTGATGAAGCCTCTGTTATTGCCGGTTCTATTGGTCTTTTGCCTTCTGCTAGTTTAGGTGATGGTACAGGTATGTATGAGCCGATTCATGGCAGTGCGCCGGATATTGCAGGGCTCGGGATTGCGAATCCTTTAGGGACGATTCTCTCTACAGCTATGATGTTTAGATATTCTTTGGGTAATGAGGCAGTGGCTAAAGCTATAGAAGATGCAGTAGATAAAGTGATGGAAAATGGTTACCGCACGCCGGATTTGGTGGCGGAGGGTTTGAAAAAAGTATCAACGTCTGAGATGGGACATTTGGTGGCTGCAGAAATATTAAAATAAAGGCAGACGACAAGATGATATTGTCTTTGCTGAGGTTTTATTAATAAAAAGAGCGGGGGAGGTGGACGCTATGCAAATATCAGGCGCACAGGTAATTATTAAGTGCTTAGAGGAACAAGGTGTTAATACTGTTTTCGGCTATCCTGGTGGAGCAATACTACCGTTTTATGATGCCTTGCGCGATTCTAGCGACATTAAACATGTCTTAACCGCTCACGAGCAAGGCGCAGTTCATGCGGCAGACGGCTATGCCAGAGCCAGCGGTGGTGTTGGCGTTTGTGTAGCGACCTCGGGACCGGGGGCCACTAATTTAGTTACAGGCCTAGCCACGGCATTTATGGATTCTATTCCAGTGGTGGCCATTACTGGACAGGTTGCTATTTCTATGATTGGGCGTGATGCTTTTCAAGAAGTAGATATTACTGGTATTACTATGCCTATTACTAAGCACAACTTTTTGGTTAAGTGTCCGGAACAATTGGCACCCACTTTAAGATTGGCTTTTCAGCTAGCCAAGACAGGAAGACCTGGGCCGGTACTGGTTGATATACCTCGTGATGTGCAAACAGCGATGCTTGCTTATGAACCTGAAGCACCACAATTGTTAGAACCTGAGGCTCCGGCTGCAGGACAGGTGCAAAAGGCCATTGAGGCTATTAATGCGGCAGAAAGACCGGTAATGCTTATTGGTGGAGGCGTTATTAACGCTAACACCGAATATGACGCTATGGATTTGGCGGAGAAACTGCAAATACCTGTAGTAAATACACTTATGGGGCGTGGAGCTTGCAGCGATTATCGTCGTATTGCCTTGGGTATGACGGGTATGCATGGCCATGCTAAGGCAAATAATACAGTGAAAAATGCAGATCTAATTTTAGCTTTTGGTAGCCGATTTAACGATAGACTGACAGATGACGCTGATAGTTATGTAGCACATAAGACAATTGTGCATATGGATATAGATCCTGCTGAAATTGACAAAAATATTTATTCTGAAATTGGTATAACCGGTGATATGAAAAAAAGCTTGAATTTGCTTAAAGATGCCTGTGAACCGAAAGACTTGAGTCAATGGTGGAAGCTTATTGATTCATGGCCAAATTGGGAAAATGATACAGGGGATGAAGAGGCGCCGAAATTTTTTCAGGCTTTAAATGCCGTTTTAAAAGATAAGGATTACATTATAACTACAGATGTTGGACAGCATCAAATGTGGGCTGCACAACATATAAAAATTCAATTTGCCAGACAATGGATTACTTCCGGTGGGCTCGGAACTATGGGTTTTGGACTACCTTCTGCTATGGGGGCTCAGTTGGCTAGACCGTCTAGTAGGGTTATTAGTATATCAGGTGATGGTGGTTTTAAAATGACGGGATCCGAACTTTTTACAATTGCGTCCAATAACATCCCCGTTATTGCTATAGTTTTCAATAATAGTGGGTTGGGTATGATTAGACAGTTGCAGACGGTTTTGTTAAACAAACGTTTTATGGCTTGCGAATGTCCGGGATTTGTGGATTTCGTTAAATATGGGGAAGCGTTTGGTGTTGGCGGCACTAGGGTGACAACCCCGATAGCTTTAGCTAAAGCTCTCGCTGCAGCACTACAAGAAAACAAACCACATATTATTGAAGTTATCATTAATCCCAAAGATATGGTGCAACCTATGGTAGCACCAGGTAAGGGTATTAGCTCCTTTGTTAAATTTGATGGGAAAGTTTTAAGATAAAAGACTTTCACTTTAGCGAAAGCCTTTTTTACTATTATTCTTATATAAATTAGTTAAAGGCAGGCGTAACATAGCTTAGTCTTAAAAGCAGGCTTTTGTAATAATATTGACAAGGTTGAAACAATATGTTAACCTATTCAAGTATAGACTCTAGTAGTCTATCTCCGACCGCACGAAGAGGTTTCCAAATCTCCCTAGGGAGTACCATATTTGGCGAGTATAATAAGAGGGAGGTGCACACATGTACGCAGTAATTAAAACAGGTGGAAAACAATACCGTGTTAGCGAAGGCGACGTTCTTAATGTAGAAAAGTTAGCCGTAGAAGCTGGCGAAAATATTGTTTTTGATAAAGTTTTGACTGTAGTTAATGATGGCGAAGTAACAATTGGTAAACCAGTTGTTGAAGGCGCTAAAGTAACTGCAAAAGTTGTGGAACATGGCAAGGCCAAAAAGATTTTTGTTTTCAAATATAAAGCAAAAGCAAACTATCGTAAGCGTCAAGGCCATCGTCAACCATATACTCAAGTAGAAATTACTTCTATCGAAGCATAAGACGATGATTAGAATTGATATGGAAAAAAATCTAAATGGTTTTATAGTAGGTTATACCGTTAATGGACATGCAGGTTTTGCGCCCGAAGGTCAGGACATAATATGTTCAGCCGTGTCTACTTTAACTATGGTTGCTATTAATGGTTTAGAGGAACATCTGCATCGGGAAGTTTCTTATGAAATTAGCGACGGGCATATGCAAGTAGAGTTAAAACAAACGCCGGATGATTTATCGCAAGCGATTTTGGCTACCATGGAAATTGGTCTTAAAGATCTTGCTGAGCAATATCCGAAGCGTGTTCGTATTCAGGAACACAGGAGGTGAAATACCATGATTAAAATTCAATTACAATTATTTGCACATAAAAAAGGTACCGGTAGTTCTCATAATGGTCGTGATTCTAATGCTCAACGTTTGGGCACTAAGGCTCATAATGGTCAATTAGTAACCGCTGGTAGTATAATTGTTCGTCAACGTGGTACTAGGTTCCATGTTGGTAACAATGTTGGCATTGGCAGTGATTACACTATCTATGCTACAGTTGAAGGTAAGGTTGCTTTTGAAAGACTAGGTAGAGATAAACGCCAAATTAGCGTATATCCTGTTGAAGTAGAAGCATAATTCATCATCATTAAGACCCCGTTACTTAGGTAACGGGGTTTTTTTATTACAATTTTTAGTATATAATATAGGAATGAATATTCATTTTCATAGAAACGGAGATATATCATGTTATTTATTGATAGAGCAAGAATATATGTAGAGGCTGGAGCTGGTGGAGATGGTGCGTCTAGTTTTCGCAAAGAAAAATATGTACCATGCGGCGGTCCCGACGGTGGCAATGGTGGTCGCGGCGGCAGTGTTGTTTTAGTTGCCGATAAAAATTTAAATACCTTAGTGGATTTTCGTTATAAACGTAAATTCGTAGCTAAAAAAGGCACAAATGGCGGAGCTAAAAATTGTACAGGTTCTATGGCTGAAGATGTTATTGTGCGTGTGCCTATGGGAACTTTAATACGTGACGATGTTACCGGTGCTATATTGGCTGATTTAGTTGATGACGGTCAAAGATTCATGGTAGCAAAAGGTGGTCGTGGTGGTAAGGGTAATGCTTGTTATGTAACCTCAGTTAAGCAAGGTGTAACCTTTTTTGAAAAAGGTGAACCGGCAAACTCTTTTTGGGTTAAGTTGGAATTAAAATTACTGGCTGATGTAGGCATGGTAGGCTATCCTAGTGTTGGCAAATCCAGCATAGTAGCAAGAGTATCGGCCGCTCGCCCGGAAATTGCAGCCTATCACTTTACTACGTTGACACCTGTTTTGGGTGTGGTACGCATTGATTCTGAACGTAGCTTCGTATTAGCAGATTTACCGGGACTTATTGAGGGCGCGGCATCTGGAGTAGGTTTAGGCCATGATTTCTTGCGCCACATAGAGCGTACTAAGGTTATTCTTCATGTGCTTGATGTTTCTGGCATGGATGGTCGTGATCCTGTAGAAGACTTTGATAAGATAAATAAGGAATTGGCTTTATATAGCGAAAGATTAGCTAAACGTCACCAACTAGTGGTTGCCAATAAAATGGATTTACCTGATGCGCAAGAAAATTATGAAAGAGTAGCGGAATATGTGACTAGCAAGGGCTACGAAATAATAAAGGTCTCAGCTGCTACAGGTGAAGGATTACAAGCACTTATGTATAAGGCATATGAAATGTTGCAAAACTTTGTGCCTGATGCAGAGGAAGAAATAGAAGCATTACCTCAGGAAAATCCTGATGCCTTTGAAATTGTTCCTTGTGAGGATGCTAATTACGAGATTAAAGGTAAGAATATTGAACGGTTAGTTGCTATGACGAATTTTGACAATGAGGAAGCCTTATATCGATTCCAACTAATTTGGCGCAAGCTGGGTATTGAAGCGGCACTAAAGGCTAAGGGCGTACAAGAAGGTCAATCCATTCGTATCCGTGATATGGTATTTGAGTACAAAGAACAAGAATAAAAGGTGGTCTTAACCATGAATAGAGAAGTTTTAGTGAGAGCCAAAAGAATAGTAGTTAAAGTAGGTACTAGTACAATTACCTATCCAAATGGTAAAACTAATTTTTCGCAAATAGATCGGTTGGCTAGGGAATTGTCGGATCTTAGTAATCAGGGTAAGGAAATTATTTTAGTAACCTCTGGTGCTATAGCAGTGGGAGTTAATCGTCTAGGCCTTTCTGAAAAACCGAAAACTATTCCTGGTAAACAGGCTGCAGCAGCTGTAGGACAGGGAATTTTGATGCATGTGTATGAAAAGCTTTTTGCAGAATATGGGCAAATTGTAGCACAGGTGCTTTTGACTAAGATAGATGCAGTCGATCGGCATCGTTATACTAACTCGCGCAATACTTTTCAAGCCTTGCTAGAGCAAAAAGTTATTCCTATAGTTAACGAAAATGATGTTGTTGCTTTGGATGAATTAAAAATAGGCGATAATGATAATATGTCAGCTTTAGTTGCTGGCATCGTAGATGCTGATGTTGATATTATTTTATCTGATGTTGCAGGGCTATATACGGCTAATCCTCAATCTAATCCGGATGCGAAGTTGCTTTCCGAGGTAACGGACATCACTCCGGAAATAGAGGCTAGCGCCGGCGGTGTCGGCACTAAAAATGCAGTGGGTGGCATGTTCACCAAACTGCAGGCAGCTAAAACTGCTGTTAGCTCAGGTAT
Organism: Acidaminococcaceae bacterium; assembly: GCA_029004715.1. Lineage (GTDB taxonomy): Bacteria > Bacillota > Negativicutes > Acidaminococcales > Acidaminococcaceae > JAAYAE01. The sequence continues at coordinate 9,556 of JAQVYX010000039.1, forward strand.
TAATTTGGTCATAGCTTCCGGGCAAGAGAAAAATGTTATTACTAGAATTTTAAATGGTGAAAATGTAGGAACCTTGTTTGTGTCTAAAGAAAATAGGTTGCAATTTCGCAAACGGTGGTTGGCTTTTGGTGCACGTATTATGGGAAAGATTGTTGTTGATGATGGGTGCATGTATGCTATACATAAAGTAGGTGGTTGTAGTATTTTGCCGGCGGGTATAATACAAGTTGAAGGTTGTTTTGACGCAGGCAATACTATTAGTGTAGTTGATAAAGCGGGACATGAGATAGCACGCGGACTAACAAATTATTCTTTTGAAGAATTAACCCAAATAAAGGGTGCCAATACTTCAGAAATAGAAAATATTATTGGACACAAACATTTTGATGAGGTAATTCACCGGGATAATCTGGTTATTCTATGAAAAGGGCATACCGTTAAGTAGGATATAGATCCAGTACAGTAGATGCCCACAATAGGAGGCAAATATGGTTACGCAAGAACTAGTAAGGGTACAAGCACAGAGAGCTAAAAATGCAGCAATTGATTTAGCTTTGTTGTCAGATACAATAAAAAATAAAATTTTGCTGGCTATGGCAGATGCTCTTGTTAATGAACAGGAGCGTATTTTAGCAGCAAATGCTTTAGATATGCAGGTAGGACGTGAAAAAGGTATGCGGGATTCTTTTTTAGACCGCTTACTGTTAACTGATGTGCGTTTGGAAGCAATTGCTGATGGATTAAGAAAAGTAGCACAACTGCCTGATCCTGTGGGAAAAATTATCGATGGCAAGACTTTACCAAATGGTTTAACAATTACAAAGGTAAAAGTACCTTTGGGCCTTATAGGGATTATTTATGAAGCTAGGCCTAATGTGACGGCTGATGCTGTGGGTTTGTGCATTAAATCAGGGAATGCTGTTATTTTAAAAGGTGGATCGGAAGCTATTAATTCCAACAAAATCATTAGTGATGTGCTGGCTGGAGCCGGCGAATATGCAGGTATGCCAAAAGGAGCTGTGCAGTTTATTGATACGGCAGAGCGGATAGCAGTAGATGCACTTATACACTTAGATGGAATAGTGGACGTAATTATTCCTCGTGGTAGTGCTGGTTTAATTAAAATGGTGGTAAAAAATAGTACTGTTCCTGTGATTGAAACAGGCGCAGGTGTCTGCCATACTTACATAGATGCCTCCGCGCAAGTGGATATGGCGGTAGCAATTGCTTTTAATGCAAAAGTTTCTAGACCGTCTACTTGTAATGCCATGGAAACATTGTTAGTAAATAAGAATATTGCCGATGAATTTATGCCGGCAATGATCGTGAAATACCGAGAAGCCGGAGTTATACTTATTGGTGACGAAGCGGCACAACGTTATGCAAGAAGTATAAAGGCTGCTGACGAAAATGCTTGGGCTATTGAATATGGAGACCTGCATCTTAATGTAAAAATTGTCGATAGCATGGAGGAAGCAATAGCGCATATTCGCAAATATAGTACGGGGCATTCTGAGGCTATTGTAACAGAAAATTATGCTAATGCTAGGAGATTTCAGGCAGCAATAGATGCCGCGGCAGTCTATGTTAACGCATCAACGCGTTTTACAGATGGTTTTGAATTTGGCTTTGGGGCAGAGATTGGCATTAGTACCCAAAAGCTTCATGCCAGAGGCCCCATGGGTTTACCGGAACTTACCACTTTCAAATATCTTGTTAATGGTAATGGGCAGATAAGAGAATAAAATAAAAGTGATAGATTAGCTAAAAAACACTTTTCTGTCACTTTTTTAATGTATATTAATGGCAAACAGCGCGCTAGTATGGGTATGATGAGGCATATATTTTAAGGGAAAGAGAGATGAAAATGTTGAAGTTTTTAAAAAACAACAAATATTTGATAATCATCATTTTGGTATTATTTGTAGCTGGTATTGGTGGCTATAAATATTACCAAGATAAACAAAAAGCGGCTGAGCCAGTAGTTAAAACGGCTACAGTAGAAAAAGGAAAAGTAAGAAAAACGATTTCTGCTACAGGTGCTTTAAGTGCAATTGATAATGTTTCTATTAACTCTAAAATTACAGGAAGAATTATTGGCGTTTTTGTAGAGGAAAACCAACATGTTGAAGCAGGACAAAAGTTAGTTCAGCTAGATGATACTACTTTATTGGCTACGCAAAAGCAAAAAGAAGCACTGCTTACTGATGCTGCTGCTAAATATAATAGGTATCTAGCCTTGGTCAATGATGGAGCTATTGCCCGTAGTGATTACGACACGGCTAAAGCTGATTATTTGGTGGCACAAGCAGCCTATGATAGTGCTGTATCTAGCACCAAAGATACTACTGTTTATTCCCCGATTTCCGGTACTATAATT
>JAQVYX010000040.1 GCA_029004715.1 Acidaminococcaceae bacterium
TCTCTTTTAGTCACAGGACCTTTTCTTGGCATGTGTCTTCCTCCTTCGTTAAATATCAATCCATAGTGTTTATGCTAATTATTTCTTTGCACGTTTAGCTCCGTATTTAGAACGGGACTGGTTGCGGTTAGCAACTCCTGCAGCATCAAGCGCACCACGAATGATATGATAACGAACACCCGGAAGATCTTTTACTCTTCCTCCTCTAATAAGAACAACACTATGTTCTTGTAGATTGTGGCCGATACCTGGAATATACGCTGTAACTTCAATTCCGTTTGTTAAACGAACACGAGCAACCTTACGCAATGCAGAGTTAGGTTTCTTAGGAGTTGTTGTATAAACTCTTGTACAAACGCCACGCTTTTGGGGTGAATTTTTCAACGCCGGAGCTGTGGATTTTTGACTAAGTACCTCTCTACCTTTACGAACCAATTGATTAATTGTAGGCATATCGGCACCTCCTTCCCAAATAATTAGATTTAATGATTATAAAAACCCTTCTACATAAAATATGTATTAAGGATCCCATCAATCGTTGAGTATCGCAGCTGCTGCTGCGCCAACATGAATTCCACAGGCTTTTCCCAAATCTTGCATAGAAAAGCTTTTTTCACAGGGAACTTGTTTTTGCAAACAATCTTTCTCTAGTGAAGCAATAACATGCTCGTCGGCATCCACAGCAATCAAAACCATCTTTGCCTTGCTGTTGGCAATTGCTTTTTGTGTTTGTTTTACGCCAACCACAGTTCTAGCGCCGTTCTTCATTAATTCAAGAAACATTTCAACACCTCCAAAAAGACACACCTATTCCGAGATACTTGAGTATTGTAACATTCCATACAAAGGGTGTCAAGTGTTTTTTGTGTTTTTTTCAGTGTTACATCACCATGCCATGCCGTTCTTTGTTTACACGCTTCCTAGTGTATCATGAGAAGAATAACCTCGCCAAAGACTAGCTCTTGTAACCAACTAAAATGCCTGCTATTTAGCATTTTAATTGGTTACGCAATCAAAGATTGAATAACAAGATTACAACGACTTTACCTACCACAAAAATACACATAAACACCCAAATAAAATTATAACTTTACTTTTTCAATACTGGTATTGCCGCCCAAACGCCATAAAGAAACTCTTTGAATACCTGCTTCTTTCGCCAAACTAATCCAATAGTTCATTGTTGTGGCGTCTGCGTACCAAACCGAATAAAAAGTAATTCCCTTACGATATTTTAGAACTAAACACTGGCTATCACCATCACGAACAGGCACTCTCTTATATTTCTTGATAATCTCTAAAGCTTCTTTTTCTGTAATGAATTTTCGCTGGCCCTTGGTATTCCAACTACAACCACCATTAGAATATGCTACTGCTTTGGGCTCAGGCAGAGTATTCATCTTAGCTAAAGTTTTTTTTATGAATTTCGTATCCGCTTTTGGTCCCGGTAAAATGGTATGTGTGCCGTATAAATTATATAACATGACTACATATTCAGGTCCTACAACAAAATTGGTAGTGCTAAATGGTGTGCTAGGTTCTAAAATTATACGTAATTTTAGGTTTTGTTCCCTACTCTCACAATAAAGTCTATCTATGAATTTTAGGAACAATTCTTTAGTCTTAGCATCCTTCCATACCCTTTCGTAATCTATTTCTATTCCTCCATAATTACCGTTTTTTGCTAATGCCATTATTGCCGCTATATGATGTTCCCTGTCTTTCTCAGTACCTAATACTGTCTTTAACATTTCTATGTTTTTCATAGAAGTAGAACCATCAGCATTTAATCTATCATTTACAACCGTTAAATATTCTGTGTAATTACCACTTTTTTTTAAACCGGAATGTTTCAACTGCAATTCTTTAGGAATAAAAACATTTTGATCTTTATCAAAATACGCACCAAAGAAAGCTAGTGCTTCAAGCCGTGGTGAGATTTTTTTTAAATCAACTGCTCCATCTTGTAAATCCCAATAAGTCAACCATGTGGTTGTCTGAATTTTAACATCTGCCTGTTGGGTTATGAGTTCCCTGGCTTCAACATTCGCCTGCTTATCATTATAATCACAACCAGCCAAAAAAATTGCAATCCATAGCATGCCTAAAATCTTTAGCCCATTTTTAAGAAAAAACATTTTTTCTTCCTCCGTAAACCCTACATATTTCTGATAAACCAGTCTATAAGATGCATCCATGCACGTTTAATAGATGCATAAACTCCTTGTACCCCAGTAAAATGCTCATCATATAAAACTTTTTCGTTGTCAGCACCTGTATTTTCCGTAATTAAAAGTTTATCAAAAACGCCGTCAAAAACATCATCAGCTAAATTTTTTTGACTCCAGCCATAACCACCCCAATCTGCACCTAAATATATATTACCCGCCTTATCATTAGTAAGTATTATATCTTTAGCGGCATCTTTGCCATCAATATTAACCGTAAGTTTCTTTCCTTTTAGATTTATTTTTACTTTGAACACACTGCGGCTATGATAGCTAAGCTGGGGTTCGTACTTGGGAGCCCCTTCTTCTATCGTTTTAGGATTTTCAATATACTTATCCTTTAGACGCTCTGCTTGAATTTGGGCAACCTCTTTGGTTTGGGCATAGCGAGCAAAAGTTTCCAGTTCTTTTTGAACTACTGCATTTTTATCTTGTTCTATGGAAATATCTTTCCGACCGGCAAACTTGTCCAAATTAAGTTTTAACAGTTCTTTTTTTACCAGTGCATTGCTTTCCGTAATAATCAAATTATTGTTGGTAAAATTAACTAGGACATAATTTTTCAGTCCATCGGTACCCCGCAAATAAATTTTTTGCTGTCCATATTTATTACCCCTTAATACCAGATTTACTATGACATCTTTAAAATCCTCACTATTTTTAAGTCGCATAATTCCACTTCCTAATGGTAGTGAAGTTAATATAATAGCCTCATCTTTAAACTCTGCAGCTCCTTTTTCCACATCCCAATCGGCATGGCGTCGCATATCTCCGTTAATAAATTGAATGCCTTCGTCATTTGTATCGTATTTAATGCGCATAAGCAAATGATTTACCGACCAATAAGCTTGTGGCTGCATTCTGGTTAAATCATACAAACTGCTACTTTTAACATTCTTACAGTAACCTTCTCTATTAAAATTCATTTTAAAGAGCTTTTTAATCCAATATTCATTAACAGCGCTAACCTTATCATTATTACCAAAAGCACCTGTATTCGAGTGCATTAAAACGTAAGCTTGCGGAACATATCCCACTTCTTTGGTATAAACTTCTTCTAAGGCCTTATAATCATAGGAAATACGATTTTTCATGGCCGTATAACTTTCCTTAGGAAAGCCATTTTCATCCCGTATATAATCCATTAAATAATGATTATAGTTTCTTCCTAAAACAGACATCATCATCGAATGTTCTAAAGGATTCATATTGCCTAAATAGTTATGATAACGATCATAAACATTAATGAAATATAAACGATAGCCGTTAGTTCCTAATTCCCAGTAGGTGGTAGCCTCCAAATCTTTTAATTCTGAAGGTAATAAAAACTTTGTATCATTATTATCAAATTTTTCAGGATAAGAAAATATTGTAGCCTTATAGTTTAAACGTTCCAAAATTTTTTGTGTGAATACCGCTGTATCTCGTCTTCCGTCCTCAAATGCCAAGAAAACTGAACGTTTAGGCAGCAATTTTCCCTTTTGATAATAGTCTAAAATATCTTGTTGTGTAATTGTTACATAACCTTGTTTTTTTAAACCATTAAGTTGTTCGTCTAATTGTTCCGCTCCGATTAAAGATCCACTTCCCACTCTGTCTACACCCAAATAGGAAAGTGCTATAAACCCTTGGTCACCTGCAAAAGTAGTATTGTTTTCGTTAAAGGGTTGATATTTTTTAAATGTATACAGAGCGTTAACCGCTACTATAAGAATTATTATAAGGATAATAATCTGCACAAACACTCTGACTTTTTTCTTACGTTCCTTGCGAATAGTAAACTCGTTTTTTTCTACCATCATTTAGCACCTGCCTTTGTCTTTTTTGCTTGTTCAGCTACATCAGCAGGAGTCATTCTCGTCCCCCATGTGGACTTCCAGAAAGTTACCCAAGCAATGGGCATCTGCCAAAGCAAAACAGCTTCATAATAAACACAAAACCACAGGCCATAAATCCATGTAGTACTTTTACGTAAAAACAACTGCATAATACTCATAAGTCCAGCCATTAAAAGCATACCTACAATGAAGGTAATAGGAAAAACTCTATGCATAAACGGAATATACACTAGGTTATACAAAACAATCATAGGCGCTACCAAAGGTACTAAAACGCCCATATAAAACGATAACGCCATAAAGGGTTCTTTTTTCCACATAAATCTCGTAGCGATTAAAGATTCCCTCAGCCATGAACGTTTCCAGCGCATTTGTTGTTTAAGAAAAATGCTATATTGGTTGGGCACAATAGTATAGCAAACTGCAGTATCTTGGTACCCCGTACGGTTATGCCGTAAAATAAAGTTAGTCATACTACGATCGTCACCAAAAGTCGCTCTTTGCCCTAAAAAAGTCTGCCCCAACCACTCATCACAATACCTTAAAACTAAGTCCTTACGATAACACGACAATGGTCCCGATAGACAAGTTACCGCATCAAAAAATCCTTCAGCAGCCTTCATCATGCGAAATGCTATATAATACCTAACAGACTGCATTTTAGTTAAGGAGTTTGTATAGGTGTTGGCTACATCGGTACGACCACTAACTCCGCCCATTTCTGTATCAATAAAAGGTTGTACTAAATTGCGAATAGCAAAAGGTTCTAGAAAACTATCAGAATCAACAAAAACAACTAAATCATGTAGCGCCTTCTTAGCCCCTAATGCTAAACATTCCCGTTTGCCCTTATTTACGGATTGTGGTAAGCAGAAAAGCCGCGTTGCTACGTCATAGCGTTGTTCTTTTTTTAGTCTTTCAATTGTTGCATTAATTTTAGCCACTGAATTATCTGTAGAACAATCATCTACTACAATGACTTCTAATTTGTCCGTAGGATAATCCTGATTAATACAACCAAGAATTGTTTTATCTATCCAAGTCTCTTCATTAAAGCATGGTATTATGATTGTAACGCCCGGAGTGAAATTCTTATCTATCTTCGCCGGCCTATACAACGAGCCAAATAAATACCTGCTTAGAAGAAAAGCAGCTGTAATAATGCTATAAGTATAAAGCACTTTATTAAACTTATAATAAATAACGCTCTCTGTTCTCATAAGCATAATTATGGCCGTAATAAGAAAAAGCAAAAGTGCTGACATGGTTAGCATATAGCGCCCGCGGTTACGATTAAGGTACTCAGCCAATGGTTCTTTAAACGTAACTCCGCAATAATACTCTCCATCTTTTTCATCGCGGAAAGTTCTGACATAATTAGCTGCAATGCTAACCTTCATTTCATAACCTTCCGGCATACTACCCGGTGTTATTTCAAACTTTAAATGCATAACTGAGCACTTTTCCAGTTGTGTGCAAACACTTTGGGCACAAGAAAACAAGATACCTGTCCCGGATATGTTATGGGCTACGGCTGTAAATGTTTGTTCAACCCCGTTATCCTTATAAGTACCTTTAATGGGATAATTAACTACATGACGTACACCCTCACCATAACTTTTAATTATCTCTTCATAGCTGGTATTACCGGTAACATTTATCCTATCTCGTCTGTCGACATTGGATCTTTTTTTTTCTTTGTCAATAGCCATTGGCAATAAACGACGATCTGAAGTATGAACCAGCAATACATCATCTATTTTTTCAGTTGTGGATTCAGCAGTTACTTTTTGTTTTTTTCCCGGTTCTTCCACAATATTTGCGCTCTCTTTCTAAATAGTATCATTATCACGCTTGAGCTCTAAAGCTAAAGATTTTTTGGCATTAGCTTGATTATATCCTTCCACCAAATAGTCAGATAACTTTGCTGGGATGAATTTTGCCGGATCATTGTCTGCTCTTCTCTCATTGGCTGTCAAAACCGCATCCAAAGCGTGGGCTGTGTACTTCGCAAAATCACTCATATGCATAACTACTATAGCACCTTTACGTACTTTACCATTTTCATACACAGAATCACGTATACGGTCAATCATTTGCTCTGTACTAGTAGCGTTATAATCTTCCGTACTACCTGACCCTGCCACTATAAATTGATAACCATGACTTAATATTACCTCTACTCCCATCTTGCTAATAGCCAAGGTAGGAGGTCTAAAAAACCTTGTTAAAACAGGTTTGCCCTGATAAGTAACATTACCTGTAATACTTTCTACAATTTTATAAGCCGTCGTTGCATCTATAATATATTCGGCTTTTGTTTGCAGGGCTTTTTGTTTATGAGTTGTTTTATCACGCACAGCCATTGGTTTATGTAAATAACTATGACAACCTATATCATTACCATCTTCGGCAATAGCTCTAAGCAGATTAGGATTTGCTGCTACATTATGGGTCAAAATAAAGAACGTTCCCTGCACTTTATGTTTCCGTAAAACATAAAGCAATGGATTTATCGCTGCGTCAGTACCCCAATCATCAAAAGTAAAAAATACTACCGGCCTAGTGGTATGAATTAAACCTGCCATATCAAAACGACGTATGGATGGTTCCGAAAACCCAAGAATACGGTCATCAGCATTAACCCACTTAAAGCCAATATAACGTTTCTTCATGGAACTTAATAAGCCTCCATCTTGCTTTAAATAATTTATGCCCTTGTTCGGTCTCAGTCTTTCAGGTACCTCTTGCTCCGGAACCGGAACTTGGTAAAGATGTTCTGTGTCGTTTAAAATGTCCCCTACTGTAGTAACCGCATACGCAGAATCGTTGCTGGGATTTCTTTCTGACATATCATCATAGGCACTATAAGCAATATTATCTATTTTTGTACGTTTAATAGCTAGCAGCATCTTTGCCGCCAAACTGCTATCAGTATAATAATCCATACGTATATGTACTATCCATCCTCTACCTAACGAAATAACCCCTTGGCCAAAAATTTCCGGCAGTACTTGCTCAACACTTTTAGCATTCTTATGACGTGTTTGCACTACATTAACACGGTAGCCAACCAAACGACAGCCCTGATCTGCCACGGCACGTTTTGTTTCTAAGGAAACCACTCCTGAACTTTGCTTTACAAGAGTTGTTTCTATTCCGTAAGACTCTCGTAAAATATTACGTATACTCCTTATCTCTTTAACGCTGTCTGCATAACCTCTATTAGGCAATGAACGCAAAGCAACAGCTAGTTCATTACCACGATTTTTTATTGCACGGATAACGCTACCCTTCGTCTTCAATTCTCTTTCTGTAACAAAAAAAGTTCCATGTCCATTAATGCTATCCAAAGCATCAAGCACTTTGTATGTGGATACATCATTTTGCAAGCCTGTAAAAATAAACGGTACTGCACGAGCAGTGGTAGTAATCATTTTTAGCTCATCAGTAGCTTCGCGCTCAGACGCATAAGCTACTGACGGGAGAAAAATTTTACCTAAACTTGTCAAACAAGCATAAATTCTCTCATGCATTCTTTGCTCTATACTGCTTGTTACTATTAGTTTGGGAAATTCACTAACAAACTCTGTCTCAATATTTTGCAATTGCAAAGCTATGCAAATACGCTCCAAAACTTCTACGGCAGAGGAATTTTTGGGGGTTGTGGATATGTACAAAAGACCTGGCTGCTTATCTACTGCCGGGCGATCGTCCACCTTACTTTTTTCCGGTTTTATATCAACGGCTACACCTAATTGCAACGTCACTATTGAACCGGGAGCTAGTGTTTTTACAAAACTATCTGCCTCAGCCACGCCTGTAATTTTATCTTGTGGTATCACTATGCCATTACTTACAGCATAATCACTTCCTGTAGCCTTAATAACTTGCAATAATTTTTTAGTATATTGAGTATTGTTAATTTTTACTATATCCGGAGCAGTCCCGGTAGTTATTTTTAGTGCTTTACGAGCTTTACATAAATCAGCAAGAACATACTCCGCAGGCAAGTTTTGTGCTTTTTCTAGACCCACAAAGCTATAACTGCCAATTTTATTAGCAGAATTCTTAATCTCTGCGACCAATTCCGGATCCAAAGTTGCATTTTCTCCCTCCAGAAAAAACGTCGCTTTCATATTATATTTTTTGAGCACATCTAACAAACCTTCAATGGTACCTTTATCTCCCATACCATCAATAGTAAGTGCGATTATTTTTTTCCCATTGCTTTCTTTGCTAATTATCTTAGCAGCAGAAGAATTAGCCGTTAATGCCTTTTGAGCTACTGCTATTTCCGCTGTAGCATCATACTCTTTTGTAAAATCAGTAATATTTTTGTAATTTGCACCAGTTTTTTGTTGCCAAAAGTGCTGAATTCCCAGACCCATTATGCAGACAAATACTAGTAACAAAGTACCTACAATAATTTTATATTTGCCTTTCATATTACACCTCCTTATTAGAGGCTCCAGTACCAGAACCCTGCTTTTTTCATGGTCTTTTCGGTAAAAATGCTCTTAACATCTACTAATACATTATTCTTATCATTTTTTTTATAAAACCCAGCAATTTTTTTAGGTGTCAGCTTCTTAAAAGCACTGTGTGCTACCATAAAGGCTACGCAGTCTGCATTTTTTACCTCAGATATGTCTACCAAGGCTTCTCTATAATGCTTATCCAAGCCGGTAACATCAGCAAAGTTATCAACAATTTTAACGTTCATCTTATATTTTTCTAAGCGGTCAAAAACCTCTAATGCCTTAGAATTTCGTACATCTTGGCAATCTTCTTTGAATGTACACCCCATAATATATACCTTGGCGCCCTTAACTCTTTTGCCTGCTAAAATCATTTCTTTTATTATTGCCTCCACAACATAACTTGGCATACCGTCATTAACCTTACGCCCTGCAGATATAATTTGCGAATGGTAACCTAAAAGTTCAGCTTTATAAATAAAATAATAGGGATCAACACCAATACAATGCCCTCCTACTAAACCTGGTTTAAACCCAAGGGCATTCCACTTAGTATTCATAGCCTCAACAACTTCAGCTGTATTAATTTCCATTTCATTAAAAGCCATTGCCAGCTCATTCATAAAAGCTATGTTAATATCGCGTTGTGCATTCTCTACAAGTTTGGCCGCCTCTGCAACTTTTATACTGGAAGCTCTGTGCACACCAGCCTTAATAATCATGCCATAAATCTTAGCAACAATATCTAGTGTTTCTTCATCCATGCCGGAAACAATTTTCGTTATATTAGCCAATCTATGAACTTTATCCCCCGGATTAATTCTCTCTGGCGAATATGCTACTTTAAAATCGACTCCACATTTCAATCCGGATTCTTTTTCTAATATAGGCACACAAACATCTTCCGTCACGCCCGGATAAACGGTAGACTCAAAACAAACAATTATCCCTCTGCTCATTTGTTGCCCAACAACCTTGCAGGCTTTAATAACAGGCTGCAAATCAGGTGTCTTGTCTCCATTAATAGGAGTTGGCACTGCAACTATAATAAAACTTGCCCCTTTTAATCTAGTAGCATCATAAGTAAACTCAACTGTAGTATTTTTAACCGCAGCGTTGCCTATTTCCTCTGTGGGATCCAGGCCTTGTTTATACATTGCTACCTTATCACAATTAGCGTCAAATCCGATAACTTTGGCGTGCTCAGCAAAAGCAACCGCCAAGGGCAGCCCAACATATCCTAAGCCAACAACAGCAATATAATCCTTTTTTGTGCTTATCCATTGATACAAATCCATGATTATTGCCCCCATTTTTCTAATTAAAAATAATAGGAAATCTGTCCCCACAAAGTATTTGCTTGTCTCTCATCAAGTAAGGCGCGTAGGCGATAATACTCAATACCGGCAACCACATTAGGATCAATAGTATAGTAAAAGAAGAACCCTAAGCCTTTAAATCCATCTACCTTACCTGCTAGACCGCTCATAGTATGAGTAACATATGTACCCAATGGTTGTCTGTAATATTTTGCTTGAAATTCATACGTGCCTTTTTCCCAAGTTTTCAGTTTACCATAGGAGAAAGTTCCTACATAACCATCTTTGTTACCTGCGCTATCTTTTAAATCAGAATGCAAATAAATAGCTCCTAGTTTGAAATTATTAAAATAATAATTCATGCCACCATGAGCAATTAATCGTTCAGCACTATCCCATTTATCCGCACCAAAACTATGAACACCAACTTCTACATCATAATCATAACTCTTGTATTTGGCAGTAACGCCATAGGTCTCAGCCTTATCGCTTGTTTGACCTGCTATAAAGCCGTATTCTATGGCTTTACCAACTGAAGCCTTAACACCATTGAAACTGGTATCATAAACATTGCCGTCGGCAATGTTATAACCAAAACGACCAATATCCAAGGTTGTCGCGCCTGTCAAGCCATGTAGATAATATCTATCAAAATCAACCCAATCCGTCTCTCCATTATTATTATCCAAAAAGTATTTATTTGATTCTAGCATGCCGCGAGCAGCCCAATCTTTATTTAACTTTGCTTCCCCATACAATCTTACGCGAAGCCTGCTTTGTCTATATTCATCTATAGCAGACCCCGAATTATTAGCATAACTAAATCTTGCTTCACCTGTATAGGAGTATTTTGCGCCCTCCGCTACTGTATCAGCATCAGCTTCCGGTGAAATTGCCGACGAACCGGCTACATAACTAGCGGCCATGCCTAAATCTCGTAACTCTTTATCAAACTCTATCTTTAAGGCATCTACTTTAACAATTTCACTATTATAAATATTATCATTTTGATTTTCCTCAACAGCCAAAGTATTTGGTTGCGAAACTTTGATAGCATTTTGTAAATCTTTTTCAGCGACCTCTTTTTTTACCTTTAATTGGATAAGTCTGCCCTGATAACTCTGCTTCAAAGCATTTATTTCTCCCATCCGCATTACTACCCTTTGGAATTCGTCAGCAGTTATTTTATAAGATTCTTCTAGCTTAGTTTGTTTCGCAGAAGAAATATTCCCCAAAGCGTGAGATTTTCGCTCCATTTGCTTTAAATATTGCGAATATTTGTTTTCATTAGCCGTGTACTCTGCAACTAGAGCATCATAGCGTCCTGACACTCTTCCCAATTCATATACAGCATCACTAAATATCTGCGCTTTTTTAGCGACGCTTGACATATCTACGCTTTTGTGACCACTACTAGCATAAACTCCCTTATCTTTTAAATTATCAATGGCACCTATAACTAGAAGTGCCATATCGTTACGGTTCAAATGCGCTTGTTTAGCATCAGTAACTCCAGGCGGTAAATTAATTATACTATCATCAGCCAAAGTTTGGACACTATCATAGGCCCACGAAGGCACAGACAAACTAGCCGTAAAGCCTGTTTGCATTGGCATAGCAGCTAAAAACATTATAGTTGAGACTTTTAATAATTGCTTATTATCCATAATTTCGCCCTACATTATTCATAATTTTCTGTAAATACAGCTTGATAATTACTATTTTTTACTCTTAACTCTTAATTGTGTTTTTATTATACAATGTTTTATTATTTTTGTCATGTTTTTTTAAGTATCTTAGCACCAAAAAAGGCAGTAGACTTTGTTGTCTACTGCCTTTTTTATACTTACCTATTAACCAAATATTATGTAAAAACTTTTTAAATTACAGGTTTTATATTATTGTACTTGATTTTGATATTGCGATAACGACTCATGCCGGTACCGGCAGGAATTAATTTACCGATAATAACATTTTCTTTCAAACCAATAAGAGGATCAACTTTACCTTTAATAGCAGCATCAGTCAAATTACGAGTTGTTTCTTGAAAAGATGCAGCTGACAAAAAG
>JAQVYX010000041.1 GCA_029004715.1 Acidaminococcaceae bacterium
TGAACCTTTGCTGCTTGCACCAATCGCTTTTGGCTGTATTTTGGCCAATGTTCCTAAAACCGGGTTTGACACAGACCCAGGAATTATGCAGGTAATTCTTTATGGTATCAATAATGAAATTTTCCCGCCATTGATTTTCATGGGCGTTGGTGCCATGACTGACTTTGGACCCCTTATTGCTAATCCTAAGACGTTGCTCTTAGGCGCAGCAGCCCAAGCAGGTGTATTCGTTTCTTTGATTGGGGCTTTGTTCTTGGGATTTACAGTACAAGAATCAGCTGCTATTGGTATTATTGGAGGAGCTGATGGTCCTACTGCTATTTATCTAGCTGCAAAAATGGCTCCGCAACTATTGGGCGCGATTGCCGTTGCTGCTTATTCTTACATGTCTTTGGTTCCGTTGATCCAGCCTCCTATTATGAAATTGTTCACGACGGCAGAGGACCGTAAAATTAAGATGGCCCAGTTGCGTACGGTTTCTCATTTCGAGAAAGTTGTATTCCCGGTTGTAACTACTATTTTTATTTCATTACTATTACCACCGGTTTGCTCCTTAATTGGCATGTTAATGCTAGGTAATTTATTTACCGAAGCTGGTTGCTTAGGACGTTTGTCGGACACGGCGCAAAATGCTTTGATGAATATTGTTACTATAATGTTAGCTACCGGTACGGGTCTTACCATGAAAGCCGAGAGTTTCTTGACTTATCAAACTATTTTAATTATTTGCCTTGGCCTAGTTGCTTTTATGGCAGGTACGGCAGCAGGTGTAATCTTTGGTAAGATAATGTGTTGGGCTGATGGAGGCAAAACAAATCCTCTTATCGGGTCAGCAGGTGTGTCGGCAGTGCCTATGGCTGCACGTGTTTCACAAATAGTTGGACAAAAAGCAAATCCTGGGAACTTCTTGTTGATGCATGCTATGGGACCAAATGTTGCAGGTGTAATTGGTACAGCTGTTGCAGCTGGTACTATGCTTGCTATGATTGGACCTGCAGGCAAGTAAAAAAGCTTAATTGGCTGGTTGCATATAGTTTCGGGGTTTAAATAAAAGGTGTAGACTAAAATAATTGTTTTGTGAAAATTAATAAAAGCGCAAAGGGACGACAGGTAGTACTACTGTCGTCCTTTCGTCTATTTCCTAAGGTAACAGGTATTAATTTGTGAATTTTATGAAAAAAGTTCACGGTTTAGACACAAGTTAAAGGGCTATTCGTGTTACCATTGAATACAAGAGGAGCGTGTTTAAGAATATTTCACGAAAAATAATATAATTGATTGGGTAGCCTGCTCTAAAAAAGAAAATAGTTTATCATTAATAGCCCAAGTTAAGCCATGGATGTGTGCTTAATTTGGGCATAATTGTCCTTTAAGGAAGAGTTTCAATAATATATGGCATTAGGTTTGTTAATGGGGTAGTAAAAAAATTTAAAAGTTTTTATTAGGAGGAGTAAATTTATGTCACAAGCAGTTAAATGTTTAATGTTATTAATCGTTATAGCACTATTATTTGTTACTGAGCTAATTCCGTTGGCTATTACCGCTATGGGTGGCGCAATTGCCTGTGGTATATTGGGCTTCATTCCCGTAAAAGCAGTATTTTCCGGTTTGTCTAATTCTACGGTAGTATTATTTGCAGGTATGTTTATTGTAGGTGCTGCTATGTTTTATACCGGCCTTGCGCAAAAAATTGGTAACATAGTTGTGAAACTTTCAGGAACAAGCGAAAATAGTTTGATGTTTGGAATTATGCTTGTTGGTGCTTTACTTTCAGCCGTATTATCCAATACAGGTACCGCAGCCTGCCTGCTTCCTGTTGTCTTAGGAATTTGCGCAGCAGCTAAGATTCCTGCTTCTCGCCAGCTAATGCCTTTGGCCTTTGCCTGTGGATTAGGCGGCATTATGACTATGGTAGGTACACCTCCTAATATAATTGCGAACGGTGCTTTGCAAGCTTCAGGCTTCAACGAAACATTTGGCTTCTTTGAATATGCTTGGATTGGTTTTCCGTTGACAGTAGCAGGTATTTTATACATGATGTTTATTGGTAAA
Source organism: Acidaminococcaceae bacterium (assembly GCA_029004715.1). Classification (GTDB taxonomy): domain Bacteria; phylum Bacillota; class Negativicutes; order Acidaminococcales; family Acidaminococcaceae; genus JAAYAE01. The sequence continues at coordinate 2,053 of JAQVYX010000041.1, forward strand.
TATTTATTACCGAGTGTAGAGCTTGATTCTAAGCAAGAGATCACGCAAGAAGTAGAAGTTGGCGATACAAGTGTGAAAAAACAATGGATTTCCGGTGCTATATTATTGGGAGTAGTTCTTGTTATGGCACTTGGCGATAAAATTGGGCTTAAAGGCATTGTAACCTTGCCTATGGCTGCTATTATAGGCGCTATGGTATCTGTATTATCAGGTTGTTTAACAGAGAAGCAAGCGTATGCTTCTATCGACTGGGTAACAATCTTCTTGTTTGCAGGTATGATGCCTGTGTCTGCAGCCATGGATCAAACCGGTGCAGGGAAATTAATAGCTAGTTGGACTGTTGGCATGATGGGTGGTTCTCCTTCACCAATTATGGTAACCGGCATCTTATTTATTCTGTCCTGTGGGTTGACACAATTTATGTCAAACACTGCTTCTGCCGCGCTATTGTGCCCAATAGGCATTGCCATTGCCAAACAATTAGGTGCATCGCCTAAAGCAGTGTTGATGGCTATAGCAGTTGCCGCATCTTGTGCCTTTGCATCACCTGTAGGCACTCCTCCTAATACTTTGGTGTTGGGACCTGGCGGTTATAAATTTATGGACTATGTAAAAGCGGGTACAGGATTAGTTATCGTATCTTTTATCATATCTTTAATAGTAATTCCGATTGTTTGGCCATTTTTTCCTGTAAAATAATTAAATATTTAATAAAATGGAAGGAAGTGTAATATATGGAAGGTGCAACAAGTAATCCTTGGTTAATTGCGATTATTAATTTGAGCATTGTTTTTGGTGTATTAATTGCTTTAGGTGGTATTATGAAGATTATTAAATTTTTTGATAGCATGATTATGGACACGAAATGAAATATAAATTAAGGAAAGAGCGTGAATAAATGGATGCATTTTTTGTAGCTTTACTGTCAGTATGGAATGATAGTGGTTTTGCCGCTTTCACAATAGGTAATGGTATTATGATGTTGGTGGGTATAATTTTGCTTTATCTGGCAATTGGTAAGGGGTTTGAACCTTTACTATTAGCACCAATCGCTTTCGGTTGCCTCTTAGCTAATGTACCAAAAACTGGGTTTGAAACTGATCCGGGTATTATGCAAGTAATTCTTTATGGTATAAATAATGAGATTTTTCCACCGTTGATTTTCTTGGGGGTTGGAGCAATGACAGATTTTGGACCACTACTTGCTAATCCTAAGATGTTACTCTTAGGTGCGGCAGCACAGGCTGGAGTGTTTGTTGCTTTAATTGGTGCTTTGTTCTTGGGATTTACCGTACAAGAATCAGCAGCTATTGGTATTATTGGTGGTGCAGATGGCCCTACAGCTATTTACCTAGCTGCAAAAATGGCACCACAACTATTAGGCGCCATTGCAGTTGCTGCGTATTCTTATATGTCTTTAGTGCCATTGATTCAGCCGCCTATTATGAAGCTGTTGACTACTAAAAAAGAACGTCAAATTAAAATGGCACAATTACGTACAGTTTCTCATTTTGAAAAAGTTGTATTCCCGGTTGTAGCCACTATTTTTATTTCGTTGCTTTTACCTCCGGTTTGTGCCTTAATTGGTATGTTGATGTTGGGTAACTTGTTTACAGAGGCCGGTTGCTTAGGTCGGTTGTCAGATACAGCGCAAAATGCTTTGATGAATATTGTTACTATTATGTTAGCAACCGGTACAGGACTTACAATGAAGGCTGAAAGTTTTTTGACTTATCAAACAATTTTAATTATTTCCCTAGGTCTAGTAGCATTTGCAGCTGGTACTATGGCAGGGGTGCTCTTCGGTAAATTGATGAGCTGGGCTGATGGAGGAAAAACCAATCCTTTGATTGGTTCAGCCGGTGTCTCGGCCGTGCCTATGGCTGCCCGTGTTTCACAGGTAGTCGGTCAAAAGGCTAACCCAAGTAATTTCTTATTGATGCATGCTATGGGACCAAATGTTGCAGGTGTAATAGGCACAGCTGTTGCAGCCGGTACTATGCTTGCTATGGTGGGGACTGCTGTAAAATAGTATGATAGAATTTGTAACGGTTGTTGTGCACGGTTTAGTGCATAACAACCGTTTTTTTACTTTATTGTGAATTTGTCCACATATTTGTATAAAAGTGTGCAAAATTTTGTTATAATATAAGATAGTCTATTAGATTAGAAAAAATACAAGAGAGAACTTTTTGGAGGGATATTTTTGGAGCTGTATAGAGAAGAATCCATCGCTACAGGGGAGCGGAAAATGTACATGTACGGTGCATTGATTTTGATAATAGTATCTTTTGGTTATGAGGCTTATCATACTATTGTACTTGGAAGACTCAGTATTTTGGGTTGGGGTTATAGTATCTTATTTTTGGTTATGTGGGTTTGGCGTTGCTTGTTCAAATATACATATATATTAACAGAGACACAGCTGGTGATAGTTAGTCACGGGTTAGGAATAAAAAGGACTTACGCTGTGGATTTAGAGTTAGCTGAAAGTTTCACTAATAATTATGTGAAGAGTTTTTTCAAAAAGACTAAAATAAGCCATTATATTCACCGCTATTCGTCAGTAGATCCGACACCACAGCGCCTTTTGGTGTTTCGAGAGGGTACGAAATTGGCGGCAGTTTTGTTTAAAGGCAGTGACCGTTTTATTCGTGAGCTTCGGAAAATAATACCAGATAAATATTTGGATTTTAATAACTAGAAAGTGGTGTGAATATATGGATGCAGCAACAAATGCAGAGATAGGAAAAAGGGCTTTTCAAGTTTTTTTGGGATCCTTTTTTTATATTTTTTTAGTGGCAAAACTTATTGGCAGTGAAAACAAGGCTAAGTGGTTTAAAAGAAGAACAAATTATACATTCTTTAACCGTCGCGGTATTTTTGGAGAATATATTAACTTTGGCTATCCTATAACTTGGCAGGGAATCTTAGTTTTTATTGCTATTTATGGTGGCATTTTTGGTTTTGGTTATTGGTATATATTTTTTTACTAATCATGAATAAGGAGTGGAACTTGTGGCAGAAGCAGAAATAATCGGCTATGTGACTGAGCGCATTGGGCAAAGAGCAAGAGTGAGAATAGATAAGAATAAAAGTACGAAAAAAAATCTCCCCCAATTTTTAGATTGTTGGAATGCGTGCGAAGCAAAAAAAGGCACGCAGGTTATGGTAGAGTTACAAACACTTAGCCCTAAAAAAGCTAAGATGACTATTTATGGGATTCCCATTTTATCCCTTTTGGCTGGGCTAGTTTTTGGTAATGGCTTTGCTATAGCTTTTGGTTGGGCGAAAATGTGGCCTATTATTGGTGGTGGTGTTTTGTGGCTGCTTTTGGGCTGGAATTATTCTAGCGATTTTAGACGTGATGCGGCACGCAAAGGTGAGCAATATGTCATTTCCGGAGCTTATTATGGTGATACGGATGTGGATGAAAATAAGAAAGATGCTGGTTTAAAGGCCGCTGAAACAAAAAAACAAGGGGATGAATAGTTATGTTTGGCTCTAAAGGCTGGTTTGTTTTCTTCTTATTTATGGCAACAGGAGCAATTGTTGGCGGACTTTTGGGCGATGCCATGTTGTCTTCGCACGCTTTTGGTTCTGGCACTTCTTTCTTAGTGCAAAAATATCAAGTTTTGAATATTCAGCCGGCAGTTATAGATTTTTATGTTATGAAAATTACGGTGGGGTTTGCTTTTACTCCTAATTTAGTAGCTATTTTGGGCATGGTTGTAGCTTTATTTTTATTTAAGCGTATTTGATTAACAGGAGAATTTTATGAAATTCATTTTGGCTTCAGGTTCGCCACGAAGGTTGGAATTATTGCAACAGATTGGAATTGAGCCCCACGTAGTGATAAGTAATTATGTAGAAGATATGCAAACAAAAGAACCAGATGCACTTGTACAAGGTAATGCTTTGGGCAAGGGGCTTAGCGTCTTAGTAAATTGTAACAGCAACGATGTAGTTATTGCTGCTGATACAATTGTATTATTGGATAAAGAAATTTTAGGTAAACCCCAAAATAGTGAAAATGCTATTAATATGCTAAAAAAACTAAGCGGTAGAACTCATGAGGTATTAACAGGAGTAGCTGTATTTTATAAAAATAAGAATGTAGTAGCAGTAGAAAAAACATTTGTTAAATTTCGCGTTTTGACAGATAAAGAAATAAAAAAATATGTAGCAACAGGCGAGCCTATGGATAAGGCAGGTGCTTATGGCATTCAAGGTTTTGGAGCACTTCTTGTTGATTCCATAGTTGGTTGTTATAATAATGTGGTAGGATTACCTTTAACCAAACTTTACACTCTATTCGCAGAACTGGACGTGACATTAGATGACAAACTACCTAATCAAGGAATTACCAAGAGAAGATAGGCCCAGGGAAAAGCTTATGTTACATGGGGCACAAGTATTAAGTACTTCAGAGTTATTAGCAATATTAATTAGGACAGGTACCAAAAACAAATCAGCTTTAGAAATTGCTAGAGAGTTGACTGCTGACGAGATGAAGTTGCGTGATTTGGCCAGTTTCAATAAGGTGGCTCAATTAGTAAAAACAAAGGGATTGGGGCCTGCTAAGGCTACCACAATCTTAGCGGCTTTAGAATTAGGGAAAAGAATTGCATATGCTAGTACCTTGGAGAGAGAGGGCATAAGTTCTCCTGAAGATGGGGCGGCACTTTTGATGCCACGCTTAAGGTACGAAATCAATGAGCACTTTCTAATAGTGCTTTTAAATGCAAAAAATAAAGTAATGTTAGTAGAACAAATTTCTGAAGGGTCTCTAAATTCATCAGTAGTGCATCCAAGAGAAGTATTTGCACCAGCAGTGTTGCGTCATGCCGCTGCAATTTTAGTGGGACACAACCATCCTTCAGGTGATCCAACTCCAAGTAGGGAAGATCGTTCCCTTACCGATGCATTGGTACAAACTGGTAATATTATGGGTATCCCGCTTTTGGACCATATTGTTATTGGTGATGGGACTTATTTTAGCTTTAAGGAACATGGGTATTTATAGAAAGAAGGGGACACAGCATGTTTGGATTTTTCAATTCCTTTTCCAAGGATATGGGTATTGACCTAGGAACAGCAAATACACTTGTACATTTAAAGGGTAAGGGTATTATAATTCGTGAACCATCTGTGGTGGCAGTAGAGAAGGATACGAACGTAGTGCTAGCCGTAGGTGCTGAGGCCAAGCGTATGATAGGAAGAACACCGGGGAATATTATTGCTATTAGGCCTTTAAAAGATGGAGTTATTGCTGATTTTGATATTACGCAAGCTATGCTCAGATTTTTTATAAAAAAAGCTATTCGCAATAAATCTTTTGTGCGACCACGTGTCGTAGTAGGGGTTCCCTCCGGCGTTACCGCAGTAGAAAAAAGAGCCGTAGTTGATGCTGCAATTCAAGCAGGAGCAAGAGAGGCTTACCTTATTGAAGAACCTATGGCAGCAGCTATTGGAGCAGGATTACCGGTACAAGAAGCAACCGGGAGTATGGTAGTAGATATTGGCGGTGGTACATCAGAAGTGGCTATAATTTCTTTGGGGGGCATCGTAGTAAGCAAGTCACTTCGCATTGGTGGCGATGAAATGGATGACGCTATTGTGCAATATATAAAAAGGAAATACAATTTGCTCATTGGCGAGCGTACGGCTGAGGAAGTTAAGATAGAAATTGGTACAGCTATGGAGGTAGAGCGACCTGCCCGCATGGATATTCGCGGACGTGATTTGGTTACAGGATTGCCGAAAACTTTAACTATTAACCAAAACCAAATACGTGAAGCATTAACGGAACCGGTAGAGGGAATCATTGATGCTATTAAAAGTACTTTAGAAAAATGTCCTCCTGAGTTGGCTGCAGATATCATGGATCGTGGTATTGTTATGACAGGCGGTTCTTCTTTGTTGCGCAATTTTGACCGTCTTTTGAGTCGTGAAACGGGTATGCCTGTTTTAGTATCCGATGATGCGTTGTCGTGTGTGGCCTTAGGAACGGGAATTGCGGTAGAACATATTGACGTTTTTAAACGGGGTTTTATGACTACAGGTAGAAAATAATCTACAATCATAGGGGATCGTCCATGAATAAAAGAAAGTCAATAGCTATCATAGGAGCGATAATAATACTGCTGTTAATGGGATTAATATTTGATGGCAGAGCCAGGTTTCCTATGGTAAATAGAATAATAATTACGGCTATGAGCCCGATTACTTATTTAGTTACAGAAATAGCCGATGGGGTACATAATACCACCGGTTATTTTGCTTCGCTTGCAAACTTACGGGAAGAAAATGAAAAATTAAAAAAAGAAAATGATATTTTACGTCAAGATAATATAGATCTTATAGCCATGAAAGGTGAAAATAACCGTCTTAGTCAGTTGCTTGATTTCAAAGGTAACCATCCTCAGCTTAAATTACAACCGGCAAAAGTAATTGGTAAGGATATAGGTGATTTGCAGGACACCATTCTTATAAATCAAGGTTCCAATGCAGGTTTGAAACTTAATATGTCGGTGGTTACGGGAGCTGGATTAGTAGGTATAGTAGATGGTGTTTATCCGAATGTGGCTAGGGTTTTGCTTATAAACAGTCCTCGCAGTAAAATTGGCGGGATGAATTTACGTGGCGATTCCCGCGTGGCCGGTATTGTTGGAGGGGTAGCAGGACAAGATGCCTCTCTAGAAATGAACAATATGGCTAGGGATGCAGATCTATTACCAGGTGATACTGTAGTAACTTCCGGTTACAGTGGACATCATCCCGCGGGACTTGTTATAGGTACTATTGAGGAAGTGCGAAAGGATGCCGGTGGTTTGACTAAGGTAGCGACCATTACTCCCAGTGTAGATTTCTCGCGTTTAGAAGAGGTTATGGTAGTAACAAACTATGATGATTTCTCGGGACTTTTGCAAGGTAGTAAAAAGGTAAGTACGACAGGCATAATTGAAAAAAACAAAGGAGGAACGGTTAAATGAGATTGTTAATTTGGCCGTTTCTGGTTTTAATTTTATTGGGTGTACAAAGTACTTGGTTTAGACTTTTTAACAGTGCGCAGGCACCGGATTTATTGCTGCTATTTGTGCTTGTGTATTCTTTAGATGCCGGGGCAAAAAATGGTGCTATTTGTGGGTTCTGTGTGGGGGCGCTGCAAGATGTTCTAACTCTTTCACTTTTTGGCTTTCATAGTATGACGCGTCTATTAGTTGGGTTTTTTGTAGGGGCGTCTAGGGGCAGCGTTTTTAAAGATAGGCCCACGACTTTTGTCATGTTGGTAGGTATCACAAGTATTATTATTAAAGTAGTTTATATCATAGTTTTGATGTTGTTTAATTGGGAGATTTTCAATATTTCCCTTTTGCTTGTTAATTCAGGAAAATATATACTGTGGAATTTACTTTGTGCTGTGCCGGTTTGGTTTATTTACAATGTTATAAAAGAATGGCTGTGGCAAAAAGATAATCCCTATTACCATTTGTAATTATATGTTGGTATTTATGTTAAAGAGTTTTAATAAAAACATAGGTGAACATAATTTTTGCACCTTGATAAAGGTAGCACGCTTATAGAGGATTGAAAGGAGGCTCGATTTTGCTTAATAAGACATTTGCCTATCGTTTGGAACTAATGATGTTCGCAGTAATCGCTATAATTATGATTCTTATTGGCAGAATGGCCTACTTGCAAATATATAAGGGTGAGTACTATGATAGGCAGGCAGAAGGCAATCGTACTCGTTATACTACTATTTTGGCTCCAAGAGGGATTATCTATGATTGTAATGGCGAAGAGCTTGTTAACAACAAACCGGGTTTTATGATTTCACTTACACGCATAGGTGAAACTTATAAGCCCGAAGTTATTGAAAGGCTAGCGAAACTGCTAAAAATGCCGGAGGCTGCAATACTTAAAATCATAGACAAAAATAAGGGGAGTTACGAACCTGTACGTTTGGTGAGCAATGCTTCACCGGAAATAGTTACAAAAATAGAAGAAAATTTAAGAGATTTACCTGGGGTTATGGTAGAGGTACAACCAGTCAGAAATTATGTCAATGAACGTTTAGCGGTACATGCTTTGGGTTATGTAGGCGAAATCAGTCAATATGAAATCGACAATGGCCTTTATAAAGGTCTAAAGGCCGGAAGTATTATTGGCAAATTTGGTTTGGAACGTTTTTATGATAATTTATTGCGAGGCACAGATGGTAGTTATCGAGAAGAAGTTGATGTTAGCGGCAGAGTAGTAAAAATTATGGATAAAGTGCCGCCAAAAGCAGGCCATGGTCTGGTACTTACCATTGATGCCAGAATGCAGCGAGTTGCCGAAATGGCAGCAGATAAAGAGCTGAAAAAGTTGGGGGCTCGTGGTTGTGCTATTATTGCTATGGATCCTCGTACCGGAGAAATAAAAGCATTGGTTTCTAGACCAAATTTTGATCCTAATTGGTTTGTTAACGGTATTTCAGAAAAAAATTGGCAAGCAATAAACAACGATTCTTTCGATCCCATGACAGATAAGGTTATTGCTGGTCAGTATCCACCTGGTTCTACCTTCAAAATAGTTACAGGTACTGCAGCTTTAGAAGAGAAAAAGGTAACGCCGGATGAACTAATTTTTGACTCAGGGCGCCATAAGTTGATTGATATGCGCAATGCTAATGGGGAGGCTTTAGGTTGGATAGATTTCAAAAAAGCTTTATCGGCCTCTGATAATGTGTATTTTTATGAAATGGGTAATCGTTTAGGAATTGACTTAATAGATAAATATGCAGCTAAATTCGGGTTTGGAGCAAAAACAGGCATTGATCTTGATGGTGAAGCAGAGGGACTTATTGCGAATCCTAAATATAAAATGAAGGTTTTTGATGAAGATTGGTTTTTAGGAGATACTTTTAATGCCGCTATTGGTCAGGGTTTTAACTTAGCTACGCCGATTCAGGTTGCGGACATGCTTAGTGCTGTGGCCAATGATGGTAAACGTTTTAAACCTTTTTTGGTTAAAAAGATTTTAAATGATGATGGTAGTATATTTAAAAATTTTAAACCCAAGCTTTTGGGCAATCTACCGGTGTCTCAAGAAAATTTGATGTTGATTCAAGCTGGGTTAAAGGCTGTTACCCAAGAAGGCGGTACGGCGGCTGATTTAGGAGCTTTGCCTGTAGCTGTAGCTGGAAAGACAGGAACGGCAGAAAATCCCCATGGACGAGATCATGGTTGGTTCATTGCTTATGCTCCGGCTGACAAGCCGACACTAGTAGTAGTTTGCATTGTTGAGCAAGGCGGTTATGGTTCTGTAGCTTCAGTTCCCATAGTAAAAAGTATTTTAGAGTATGCTTTTGGGCAAAATAAACAAACTCAAGGAGGGTAAAACATGCTTGAAAAAAAGATAGTAAATAATCTAGACTATGTTTTACTCTTTGGTGTATTTATGCTTATAGGTATTGGGATAATGATTATAGGCAGTGCAACTCACGCCAATATAGATTCGCCCAATAGATACTATTACGTTTTTCGACAAGCGTTATTTGCTGTTGTTAATATTTTTATAGGTTATTACCTCTTACGGTTCGACTATCGCATGCTAAAAGATTTGGCTAAACCTATGTATATTTTTAACATAATAATGCTTTTAGCTGTTATGTTTTTTGGCAGAACAGTTTTGGGAGCACAACGATGGATCCAGCTGGGACCATTTAGTATTCAACCCAGTGAATTTGCTAAGGCCATTATGATTATAGCTTTAGCGGCATATGTAGATAAAAGGGTTAATACCTTAGATACTTTATATGGTTGGTTTCCGGTTTTTGCTTATGTATTTGTTCCC
>JAQVYX010000042.1 GCA_029004715.1 Acidaminococcaceae bacterium
GCCTAAAAATTGGGTTAAAATAATATTTGTTACAAAAATGGCACCAAATATAATGCCGAAGGTACTATCCATGACGCACCTCGTTTCTTTGACGTAGATAATTTACGGCAGCGAAGACAAAGCCCATGGTTATAAAGGCACCTGCCGGTAAAATTAAAATTAAAATCGGTTGATAACCGGAGCCGAAAACAGGAATGCCAAAAAGTTTACCGGTTCCTAAAAGCTCACGGAAGGTGGCTATAATGGCTAAGGCTAAAGTAAAACCAATGCCCATTCCAACGGCATCTTGCAAGGAAGACCATAGACCATGTTTACTGGCAAAGGCTTCAGCACGTCCCAAGATAATACAGTTAACAACAATTAAGGGAATGAAGATACCTAGTGCTGCATAAATATCGGGAACGAAGGCTTCCATAAGCATTTCAATAACGGTTACCAAAGAAGCAATGACAACTATGTAACTAGGAATACGCACTTGCTCTGGAATAAAAGATTTAATCGCAGATATTATTAAGTTAGAGCCGATGAGGACCATGGTAAAGGCAGCACCCATACCAAGCGCGTTGGTGAGGGATCCGGTTGTTGCCAATGAAGGACAGACTCCCAAGAGCTGAACAAAAAGCGGATTTTCTTTGATAATGCCTTTAGTTAATTCTTTTAGCATAATTATCAGCCCTTTCCTTGAGAATAAGTTTTCATGTAATGGTCACGTGCCGCGTTTACGCCTTTAACCACTGCTCTGGAAGTAATGGTAGCTGCCGTAATCGCTTGTATTTCTTCGCCTTTAGCTTGTTTTGAAACTTTCAAAGGGTCTTTTAAATTTTTTCCGGCAAATTGACCGGAAAATTGAGGTTCGGTGCTTTTGGCTCCTAAACCTGGAGTCTCATTTTGTTTTAAAACTTTAATGCCGGTTAGTTTTGCGTCAGGGCTTGAGATTCCAACCATGACGGTAAGTTCTCCGCCGTAGCCGCTGGGAGTAACGGTATAAATATAACCATTAACCTTGCCGCCTTCTTTGGAACATTTGATATCTTGAATGATACCACCGGGAATTTTTTCTTGCGTTAAGTCTCCTAATTGAGGAAAGACCTGCTTATATGATTCCTTCACATCGGCAGCGGCACGAGCCGCAATAGTGTCCTTGGTAAGGTTATAAGCACCGGCAACAAGGGTGGTACAAATTGTACATAAAATTAAAAGCGTAAAAGTAAGCTTGGAAATAAATTTACTCATTTCTTAGCACCTCCACCGAAGGAAGTATTACAAACATACTTGTCAATAAGCGGTGTAACCATATTCATCATAAGGATAGAATAGCATACACCTTCTACATAGCTGCCACGTAAACGGATAAGCGCTGTTAGAACGCCTAAGCCAATAGCGTAAATTATACGACCGCGTTTGGTAATAGGTGAGGTAACCCAATCGGTAGCCATGAAGAAAGATCCTATCATAAGGCCGCCTGCTAGCAAGTGGTATAACGGGAAAATACTATCATAACCTCTCATACCACCGTAAATACCGGTAATAAGGGCAACCGTTGCTAGATAGAAGAACGGTATGCGCCAGTCAACATGTCCGCGCCAGATTAAAAATAAACCACCGACTAAAAGAGCAGGAACGCAAGTTTCACCTAGAGATCCGCCAACATTACCAATGAATAAATTCCATAAAGAAGGTATTTGCGTAGTTACTTGTTGTCCGGCTTGCCATAGGTGTTCTGCTATGCGCATAGATACTAAGGGTGTCGCACTAGAAACGGCATCAGCCGTCGCCGTCGCGCTAGTAGTAGCATTAACGGAATTCATAGCGGTTACCGGTAAAACCCAAGTAGTCATTTGTTGTGGATAGGAAGCAAGTAAAATCGCACGTCCCAGGTGGGCAGGATTGAAAACATTGCAGCCTAAGCCACCAAAAACCATTTTGCCAATAACAATAGCAAAGAAACTGCCCATAATTGCTAGACTAACAGGAAAAGATGGGGGCAGGCATAAAGCCAATAAAAGACCGGTTACAGCAGCACTACAATCATAAGTTGTAATAGGTTTTCCCATAAGTTTTTGGCAGATTGCTTCAAAAATTATGGCCGAGATAACACAAGCTAAAATTACTGATATGGCACTCAAGCGGAAATAGTAGTAAGCCGCAAGAATGGCTGGTATTAAAGCAATGATAACGTCCCGCATAGCAGCGGGAATGGTGTGACCACTATGAATATGTGGTGATGAAGAAAGGAGAACCAAGCAAGAGGGTTCTTTAATAGGCTCCATAATTATTTAGTCCTTCCGCTTAAAAATTATTTTTTTATTACATAGAAAGGGTTGTGACCACCGTCACCTTTGCCCCCTATGAACTGTTTACCCATACGTATATATTGTACTAACGGTATGTGTGCAGGACATTGAAACGCACAAGAACCGCATTCTATGCAGGCATGGATGGAAGCATTAGCAGCGTCATCCCAATTGCGTTTTTTTACATCTTGTACAATTACTGTTGGCTCCAAAAACATAGGACAAACATCAACGCAATGACCACAACGTACGCAGGTTTCTTCTACAGGAACATGTGCAAATCCAGATTCATGATTAAATAACAATACGGCACCGGATCCTTTGATGATAGGAAAATCTAGGGAATTTACCGCAAACCCCATCATGGGACCACCGGAAATAATGCGCGCAAGGTCGCCCTTATAACCATCGGCAGCTTTTTCTACTACGTGGCTATAAAGGGTTCCTAGACGAACTAAATAGTTACCTGGTTTATTTACAGCATTACCACTAATGGTAACAACTCGTTCTATAAGTGGCATATTTTCTTTAATGGCACGGGATGTGGCAACAGCAGTTGCTACATTATCGACAACTACGCCTACAGCTGCTGGTAGACCACGGTCGGGAATAGTTCTACCGGTAGAAGCATAAACCAGTTGCTTTTCTGAGCCTTGTGGGTATTTTTCTGCGCATACGAGAACTTCTATATTCGGTTCTTTTTCTACAAGGTTGGTTAGCAAAGCAATAGCATCAGGTTTGTTGTCTTCAATGGCAATAACGCCTTTTTTGGCACCGGAGGCCAGCATGAAGTACTTAAGACCTTGAATAATTTCTAAAGGGTATTCGAGTAGTACACGATGGTCGGAGGTCACATAGGGTTCGCATTCAATACCATTTAAGATGATGGTATCAATTGCAGGACAATCTTTCGGAGGCGCATATTTAACATGAGTGGGAAAAGTTGCTCCACCCATGCCTACGATACCTTTTTCTTGAAGCTGTTTGCGAATTAAATCGGGGGTTATTTCACTTTCTTCACGAGGTTTGATATCCTCTGACAAGGTGTCGAGGCCGTCATTTTTTATGACAATACAATTGGACATCATGCCGTTGGGCAAATAACGCTTTTGGAAACCGGTAACCATACCACTAATGCTGGCATGAATGCTGCTACTTACGAAACCGCCTGCCGTTGCGATTACTTGACCCATTTTAACCTTGTCCCCAAGCTTTACTACCGGCTGCGCCGGTGCACCTATGTGCATAGAAAGCGGAAGATAAACAAAATCAGGGGCAGGACATTTAAGTATTGCTTGTCCTTCAGTTAAAGATTTGTTCGGCGGAATATGAATACCGTCAAGAAAAGTTGCTTTTGGGGAAGACATTAAGTTCACCTCTATCATTATTAGAAATTGTGTCAACTTTTAGTACAATTCATTATATAATGAAGAAAATTAAAAAACAAGAGATAATCAAGCGATGTTGCAAAGTACGAGTGTATTTTATAAAATTCTTAAAAAGTTTACAAATTTTACTGTAAATTTATGTAAAATATATTATAATAATGAAGAGAAAATGTATTATTATTTTCAGTTTAAAATTAAAATGCAAAAAACTGTAACGGTTTTTTGAGGAGGTAATTATGTTTTTTGATACCTATGATACACCGGTTTTTCGTCCTCCCAGCGAAGCAAGAAGTTTTATATTGCGAGTAACACGCGGCTGTGCTCATAACAAGTGTACTTATTGCAATATGTATCGCGGGGTACAATTTATGATGTGTTCTGATGCGGATATTTCTAAACAAATTGCGTTGGCGGCTAATTATGGTAAGGCAAGTGTTAAGCGCATCTTTTTGGCAGATGGCGACGCTTTGGTTGTTTCTACAGATAAATTACTAAAAATTTTAAGCGTTTTGTATGAAACCTTTCCTAACTTGCAAAGAGTTTCCTCTTATGCGGCTCCACAAGATATTTTGCGTAAGTCGGTGGAGGAATTGCGACAGCTAAAAGAAGCGGGACTTAAACTTTTGTATTATGGCATGGAAAGCGGTGATGATAGCGTTTTAAAGGCGGTAAATAAAGGCGTTACAGGGCAAGAAGCAATAGAGGCAGGCAGAAGGGTAACGCTTTCAGGTATGAAATTGTCAATGATGATTATATGTGGTTTAGCCGGGACTAAAGGCAGTGAACAACACGCAAGAGAAACAGCTAAGGCTATTAATATAATTCAGCCTAATATGCTAAGCGCATTATGTTTGATGCTCTATCGTGGTAGTGAATTGTTGAATCAATATGAAAGGGGTGAATTCGACCCTTTGTCTCCGGTAGGTATTATGCGTGAAATGCATAGCATTATTTCCCGGGTGGAGATTAATGCTGGACATCATTGCTTGTTTAGGAGCAATCATGTTTCCAACTATGTACAATTAGCAGGTACTTTGCCTAAAGATAAGAATATGTTATTGGCTGAAATGGAGTTTTCCATTGAGAAATTGGCTAAACTAAAAGATTGGGATGTTTATAACAATACGCGCTATTAATTTCGGAGGAATAAAATGAAATTACGTTTGACTATTATTACTTTCTTACTTTTGGTGTTTAATCTAATACCTCAACTAGTGTGGGCAGCAGCGCCATTGAAAATTGGAGATAAAGGTTGGAAAGTGAAAATTGTTCAAATAAAATTAAATACTATTGGTATGAAGACAGCTAAAACCGGAAAATTTTCTAATGATTTAGCCCAGGTAATAAAAAATTTTCAAAGAAGCAAAGGTTTGAAAGTTAATGGTCAAATAGATGATAGAACATATCGAAGCATTATTGATGCAGCTTTTGAAAAAGAAGGAATCAGAGGAGTGAGTCCTTTCGCTATTATTCGTACTGCTGCTAGTTATAAAGGAGTTCCTTATTCTTTCGGAGGAGCAACTCCTAAGGGGTTTGATTGTTCCGGTTATGTACAATATGTTTTCAAAAAAAATCGAGCACTTTTACCACGAACAGCAGATGTACAGTTTGTTAAGGGGATATTTGTTACTCAAAGTTCATTACGGCCGGGAGATTTAGTTTTCTTTACTACTTATGAACCAGGGGCATCTCATGTAGGGATTTATGCAGGTAATGGTAAATTTTGGAACGCTACATCGTCACATGGGGTTACGCTTAGTTCGCTGAAAGATAATTATTGGCGTACGCGTTATTATGGCGGAAGAAGGGTTTTAGTCCAAGGTAAAAAATGAAGCTAAGGTTGTAAAATTTTTTTTAGGAGGGCACTTATGATTAGGGAGAAACGCAATAAAGAAAAGTTAGCAGGTTACTACAAGAAATTTATGGAAGAGGGTATTTTGGATCCCAATGTTCATCCATGGGTAGCTGAATCCTGGCAACGTTGCGCGGCACGCAAATTACCTCATGAAACTATGCCAAAAGTGCATAAGCTGAGTAAGGCTGCTATTGTGGAACATCAAAAAGTGCACGAGGATATTATTAATTACACTGATGGCCTTTTTGAACAGAATAAACAGCATTTTAATATGCATAATTTAAGCATGCTTCTTATTGATGAAAATGGCTATGTTATTAAAAATTATGCGGTGCCATTTTTCCAAAGAAGCATTGAAGATATCCAAGGTATGCGTGTATTGGAGGAAGACATTGGTACTTCCAGTATTAGTGTAGCTAGAAGTCATAATGTACCGTTCTTAATGTTTGGCCCGGAAATGTGGATTAAAGAATGTCATTCCGGGGATGCTTGTAGCGCACCTATTAATGTAAATGGTAAAACACGTTATGTTCTAGCATTTTTCTCGTTGGATCAAAATGATTTACCCTATGATATTTTATTATCTTTGCTTATGACCATGAAATATTCTTTGGAGCAATTCTTGGGCATGCTAGAATATTGGAATGTATACCAATTGATGACAGAAGAGCTTCCGGTAACGGTTTACTGGCTTGATGAAAAAGGCGAAATTCGTTATTGTAATGAAAATGGTAAAAAACGCTTAGAGGGTAAAAAGCGTTTGGAAGAAGTGTTTTTGAACTATGAGCATATTCCTATCAGGCGTGCTTTTTCAGGTGGTCCTACTATTCGTCGTGAGATAACGTGGATTACACAAGACAGAACTTATGAAGATGTTACCACAGTTCTGCCGGTGAAGGTTGCCGGACAGGTACGTAGTGTTTTGATTTTGACCATGTCCATTGAAGATTTGAAAACAACCATTGCTCATGCTACCGGCTACAGTTCGCGTTATAGTTTATACAGTATGGTTGGCACATCTACTGAATTCTTGGCTTTGCAGCATAAAGCAGCTAGAATAGCTCGCAGTGACAATAATATTTTATTGCAAGGTGAACCAGGGACAGGCAAACAAAGATTGGCTCATGGGATTCACCAAGCAAGTCCAAGAGCAGCAGCACCGCTTATATCGGTACGTTGTTATGAAGGACCAATGGCTGAACTGGAAGAAGAATTCTTTGGTTCAGGTGATGCAGCTAGCCCCACATCAGCGGGCAAGTTAGAGCTATCTTCCGGAGGAACATTATTCTTAGATGAAATTGAAAAACTTCCTGTGGCTATGGGAGATAAGGTTGCACGAGTATTAAAAGAAGGATTACTAGATAAAACTACGGGTAAACACAAGAAACTTAATGTGAGAATTATAGCTGCTTGCGATTCGAATTTAAAACGCTTAGCAGATAAGGGCTTGTTTTCTAGAAGTTTATATGACTTAGTTTTAGACACCTCTATGCGAGTTTTGCCCTTGCGAGAGCGTATTTCCGACGTAGAAGTTATTGCGAATCATATTTTAACGGAAATGGCGGCAAGGCATAGTATGCCAGGCAAACATTTATCTGCGGATGCGTTGAACTTGCTAAATAATTGTAGTTGGCCGGGAAATATTAAACAATTACAAGGGGTTATAGAACAGGCATTCTTCCATACTCCGGGTAGTATTATTGAAATGGATAACATCAAGCTTCCGGGAGATAGGGCTATGGAAAAATCTTGGAAACATGATAAAGATGCTTTTATTGCAGCATGGAAATCAGCCGGTGGCAATATTAGCAAGCTAGCAGGAATGTTAGATGTGAGTCGTGTTACGTTGTATAGATATTTGAAAAAATATGATTTAGGTCCAAAAAACGGTAAATAAATAATATAGAGAGGGTTACGCCTCTCTATATTACTTTTATAGGGGGAAGAAAGTAGTGCGTTTAAGAAAAAAACCTTGGATGGCCAAGGCTCTTGCAGAATATGTTGGGAAAGAGATTATTACCGATGGCGTAGAAGAACATAAAGGAAAATGGAGTAGTTTATTCGACGGTAAACCTCTTGCTTTAGAAATAGGATGTGGTAAAGGCAAGTTCATTAATGGTATGGCACAGCTATATCCGAAAATAGGGTTTGTTGGTATTGAAACGCAATTGGATATTTGTTACTATCCAGCCTACAAGGTAAGAGAGAATAAGCTGACCAATGTTAAAATAATTGGTGGTAATGCAGCCTATCTTACCAAGTGGTTTGCAGCCGGAGAAGTACAAATGATTTATTTGAATTTTAGTGATCCCTGGCCGAAGGCTCGTCATAGTAGAAGACGGCTTACTTATAGAGACTTTTTGGCACAGTATAAGTCTATTTTGGTGCCGGGAGGACATTTGCGTTTTAAAACTGATAACAAAGATTTGTTTGATTTTTCTGTCGAAGAATTCAAGGCTTTTGGTTTGCAAATAATTGCACTCAGCTATGATCTGCATAATTCAGAATATGAAAATTCCATACAAACAGAATATGAAGAAAAATTTAGCGCTAAGGGTAATAAAATAAATTTTTGCGAGGTCGTTTTTTAGGAACCATGAGGTGGAATAATGCAGAAACGGTTTTTAATTTGGGAAAATCCCCGGGATGCTGTTTTAACAATAGTGTTATGTTTAATGTTTATTGGTTGTGTTAATGTTTTTAGTGCAAGTTTTGTTAGTGCTAAAGCTATGTTTGGTACTGGCTATCATTATCTTTATCGCTATGTTATGTTTGCGGCTTTAGGTTTAGCGTGGTTGGTGGTAGTGGGTTGGAAGGTTAATTATCATGTGTGGCTTAAATATGGTAATAAGCTTTTTTATTTGTTTTTAGTGATACTTTTATGTGTAGATTTATTTGGTACGACTACTAAGGGTGCACAAAGATGGCTTGTTATTGCAGGACTTTCTTTTCAGCCGTCAGAATTCGTTAAATTGGCCGTTATTATTATGGGTTCAGATTCTTTGGGTTCTTTATTGCGCCGAGGAAAGACACCGGATTTATTAAAATTTCCTGTGAACGCAGCTTTTATACAGGCAGGAGTTTTAGCTGGATTAGTACTTATACAACCGGATATGGGTACGGCGGCGATAATTTTAGCGTTAATGATATTACTTTATGTTGTGGCTGGTTTATCACTTAGAGAAGTAGGCGCTTTGGGCGGTGTTTGTGCGGCGGCTGTTGTAGCTATGATTGCAATGGCTCCTTATCGTCTTTCACGTATTTTAATCTGGCTGGATCCTTGGAGAGATGCTCAGGGCAGTGGCTATCAGTCTGTACAGTCTTTTGTTTCTATTGGCAGCGGTGGGTGGTTTGGCACTCATTTTGGCATGGGTTCCGGTAAATTTTTCTTTTTGCCGGAAGCACATACAGATTTTGCTTTTGCTATTTTCTGCCAAGAATGGGGATTTTTTGGAGCTTTGGGGTTACTTTTTTTGTTTTTAGTTTTAGCAAAAGCTATTTATACAATTGGCAAGAATACCACGGATGAAAAGGGTTTTCTTTTAGTTACAGGTGTGAATTTTTTGGTGGTAGGTCAAGCTATTGCCAATATGGCTATGGTCTGCGGTATTTTACCGGTTATCGGTGTACCTCTTTCTTTCATTAGCTATGGTGGAACTTCTTTAATTGCGACTTTAGGTGCAGTAGCATTGGTAATAGCGGTTTATAATGATGAAGTTAAAAAAAGCAACTTACAAAATACCCAAGTAAAAACATTTGTGCCTAGAAGTAGTAGTGGTAAACATTCCTATGTACGCCCTCGTGGGGGTAAAAAATGAGCATAAAAGAAAAGTTTGATTTAAAGAAAAGTAAAAAACGCACAGGTGCTGTAGGAGTTTTAATTTTAGCGTTTGTGGTTGGTGTAGTTTTACGCTTATTTTGGTTGCAGATAGTTAAGGGACAAGAGTTAGCTAGGGATGCTAAAGAGCAGATTGCCGGAGAAAACACCGAGCTTTCACCCCGTGGTAGTATCCTTGACCGCAATGGGGAGGATTTAGCAGTTAGTATTATTAGTAAATCCCTTTATGTTAATCCTCAAGCCATGGATGATGATCCTGATAGATGGGAAAGAGGAAAACAGCCACAAAGAAACCCTAGGAGGGTGGCAGCCAATTTGTTAGCACCAATTCTTGGCCTGAACGCCGAAGATTTATTCCAAGAATTTAATTACAAGGATAGATGTTTTATTTGGGTAAAAAGAACATTAGACCCCAAAGTGAGTGCGGAAGTTATAAAGGTTTTAAAAGAGAATAAGCTTAGTGGGTTTCATTTTCAAGATGAAAGTAAACGCTATTATACTAAAAATGACCTAGCAGCGCAGGTATTAGGTTTTGTTGGTACCGACGATAAAGGGTTAGAAGGAATAGAAGCATCACTAGATAAGTTAATAAAAGGTAAAGAAACTAAGCAAGGAAATTTCTTTGATGCTAGAGGCAACCTTATCGGTGAATCTGGTATGAACTCGGTGCAAGGACCCAAAATGAATAGCGTATATCTTACGCTAGATAGTAATATGCAGTTTATTTTAGAAAAAAGTCTTGATGAAGCCATGGCGAAAACCCATTCTGCTAGCGCAGCAGCAATTATTATGAATCCGCACACCGGAGAAATTTTGGGCATGGCTTCTAGACCTACTTTTGATCCTAACAATTTTTCTCAAGCGGCTAGTAATGCTTTTCTTAACAGGGGAGTTGCTATTATTTATGAACCTGGGTCGGTTTTTAAACCAATTATTGGTTGCGCAGGTCTTATGGAACACCTTATTACCCCTACAACACATTTTCATGATGAAGGTACTTTGGATGTTGGGGGCCGTTTAATTAAAAACTGGGATGATAAGGGGTTAGGCGATATTACTTATACAGATGTTATTAAATTTTCCGTTAATACAGGTATGGCTCATTTGGGCTTAATGCTAGGCGGCAAGAAAGAAACGGAATATGCCGAAAAATTTGGTTTCGGGTCGACTACCGGCAGTGATGTTCCAGGTGAAGAAGCAGGAATACTCTACAATCCGGAGGACATGGTGCCATCAGATGTAGCAACTATGGCTATTGGACAAGGTATTGCAGTATCACCATTGCAAATGCTTAATGCAATTTGTGCAATTGCCAATGGTGGTGAACTATTAAAACCATTTATAGTTAAAAAAGTTGTATCACCCTCAGGAAAATTAATTATAGAGGGACATAAGCAGGTTGTGCGCAGAGTAGTGACAGAGGAAGTAGCTGCGCAAATGCGTACTATGATGGAAAAAGAGGTATCAGAAGGTGGCGGCAAAACGGCACAAATAAAAGGCTATAAAATTGCAGGAAAAACAGGGACGGCCGAAAAATTAGCTGTGGGAGGCGGTTATGCCGCCGGAGTTTATATTGCATCTTTCGTAGGTTTTGTCCCAGCCGATAATCCTGATTATGCGATGCTGGTGGTATTGGATTCACCTCAAGGAGCTTTTTACGGTTCTCAGGTAGCCGCACCAATATTTAGAGATATTTTGCAACAAATATTAGTTGCTGAGGGTATACAGCCAAGTGATTCTAGCGGGTTGCCATCTGTGGAATCTATTATGGTACAGCCTCAAGGAACTAATGATTTACCGCAAATGACTATTTTAGATAGTGGCAGAGTTAAGATACCTAATTTTGCAGGTTTAAATATGCGTCAGGTAGCGGAGCTTATTCAGCAGGGTAGGCTAGCCTTGATACCTCATGGTGGAGGTGAAGCTTTCAAACAAAATCCAGCGCCCGGTACTATTTTAAAAAATGACGATACAGTGGATGTTTGGTTTAAATAATTGCGAAAATGGATTAAAATTAAGCAGGAAATTAGCTCTAGACAGTGAATATATTAGGCTAGGGAGAGTGCCTAAAATTTTAAGGGGGTTTATTATGTTAAGTGATATTGAGATTGCACAAAAGGCAAAAATGCTACCAATAACAGAAATAGCTGAAAAATTGGGAATTTCTGAGGACTGTATTGAAATGTATGGCAGATATAAGGCGAAATTATCTTACGATTTAATTCGCTCTTTGGAAAATAAAAAATCCGGAAAACTTGTTTTGGTTACTGCAATTACGCCGACACCGGCTGGAGAGGGAAAGTCTACTACTACTGTAGGTTTGGCTCAAGGGTTAGCGAAAATTGGCGAAGATGTTATAGTAGCTTTACGAGAACCATCTCTAGGTCCATGCATGGGAATCAAGGGCGGTGCTGCCGGTGGTG
>JAQVYX010000043.1 GCA_029004715.1 Acidaminococcaceae bacterium
AGCTCGTTTTTCAGTGTCTTTAATATTAATAATTGTAAACGTTTGAAAATAACTAGATGTCGCTGTCCACTGTGCTGCAGAAATTATTTCATGTATTTTTTCAGGTTCAATTTCCTGCTTAGTAAATTTTCTTATAGATCTTTGTGATAACAAAACCTTCATTGTTTCGTTCATTTCGTACACCTCTTTCAAAATATTCATAACCTAAAACTAAAGGTTTATCCATAATGATACTACATCTTAAGCATTATGCCAACTTGTAGAAGTAACCCTAGGCGAGTTGCGGCTTCTTCTGTCAAAGTTTCTGCGTCTTTCATGCATTCTTTTATTTCCATAGGCCTGGGTATTATATCCATCACAGCATCTATATCACAAGTTAAGACATTTTGATAGCCTTGGCCTAAGCTTCCCGACAGACAAACAACAGGGACATTAAATTTCTTAGCTAGTTTAGCAATACCCACAGGTGCCTTACCAAAAACTGTTTGGAAATCAGTACAACCCTCACCTGTAACAACTAAATCGGCGGTTTCCATTTTTTTATTTAACCCGCTTGCTTCTAAAAGAATTTCTACACCCGACTGA
This sequence comes from Acidaminococcaceae bacterium, assembly GCA_029004715.1. GTDB lineage: Bacteria > Bacillota > Negativicutes > Acidaminococcales > Acidaminococcaceae > JAAYAE01. Next base: position 586 of record JAQVYX010000043.1, read on the forward strand.
AGCTTGGCCTCAGTAAAAAACATCAGCCCTGCGCCCAATCCTCCTGCCGCACCTGCTCCAGGAATTGCAGCCACATCCTTTCCTGTCGTTTGGCTGGCAATTTTTTGATAATTTTCTAAAGCTACTTCAAGTTCCTCCACCATTGCTGGCGTAGCACCTTTTTGTGGTCCAAAAACTAAGGTAGCACCACTAGCTCCACAAAGGTGGGTATCTACATCACAAGCCACAATAATTTCTGCTTGTTGCAAGCGTTTATCTAAATCCGCCATATTTATGGTTACCAATTTACCCAGAGCTTTCCCACCAGGGGGCAATTCGTTATTATTAATGTCAAGGAATTTAACCCCCAAAGCTTGTGCTAGACCAGCTCCACCATCATTAGTTCCACTACCGCCAATACCGATAATAAACTTCCGAAGTCCTTTGTCTAAAGCCGCCTTAATTAGCTGACCTGTGCCATACGTAGTAGTAAGAGATGGATTTCTTTTCTCTACGGGAATTAAAGTTAACCCTGAAGCCGCCGCCATTTCAATTACGGCCGTTTTCCCTTCACCTAATATTCCCCACCTAGCTTGTACTTTTTCAGAAAGCGGTCCCACCACTTCGGTGTAAATAAATTTGCCACCTGTTGCTGTTACCAATGCTTCCACTGTGCCTTCACCTCCATCGGCAATCGGCACTTTTAAAACATCTGCTTTGGGAAATACCTTTAGTAGTCCTCTGGCAATAGCATTTGCAGCTGTTATAGCTGACAAACTTCCTTTATAAGAATCCGGAGCAACTAGAATACGCATAAATTCACCTCAAAACAAATTGATATTTGACAAAAACCTCGTAATAAATTCATCAATAAAAATCTTCTAATAGTTCAGAAAAAACATCAGGTGCCAACTTTTTTACTGACTGCATCTGATTATTTTTTGCTAAACCACTTATTTTTTCATAGCTTGGCTTTGTTAAATTTTCATAAAGCAAACCCGTCAAAAGTCCCTCATGTTCAAGCACATGGTTTAATACTGCTCCCTTATCACCGGCATCATAACCGCCAATATCCTTGACATCAACAAGTTTGTCCTTAAACCACTCATAAGTATTAACCTTATTAAACGTTACGCAGGGACTAAAAACATTAACCAACGAAAAACCAGGATGTCTTACAGCCGCTACCAGTAAATCCGTTAGCTCTTGCAACTGTAGCGAAAACCCTTGTCCTATGAACGTAGCTCCTGCCGCCAAGGCCATTTCTAACGTAGAAACAGGTGTCTCAATGTTTCCTGTTGGCGTTGTCTTCGTCTTAAAACCCAAATCACTACGAGGAGAAGTTTGACCTTTTGTCAATCCATAAACATGATTATCCATTAAGACATAAGTAATGTTTATATTGCGTCTTATGGCATGAAAAGTATGTCCAAGACCAATAGCCATACCATCTCCATCACCGCCGCAAGCAATGACATTAAGTTTAGGGTTTGCTAGTTTTAGGCCCTGAGCAAAAGGCAAAGCTCGTCCGTGGGTAGTATGCATGCCATATGCATATATATAACCAGAAAATCTTCCACTACAGCCTATACCACAAACAAGAGCCAATTCATGTGGTTCCATTCCTAACTGAACAACTGCTTTTTGCAAAGCCATTTGTACTGCATAGTCACCACAACCAGGACACCAGTTAGGCTTAACATTATTTTTAAAATCTTGTAAAACAGCCATTTACAGCACCTCCTTACAACTAGCAAGCAACTGTTCAGTATACATAATATCGCCATCATATTGTAGAATGTTCTCCAAATGAGGACACTGTTCAATATGCATACGAATTAAACCTGCCAGTTGCGCTGTAGCATTATGTTCAACTACAATTATTTTTTTGGCCTGCCTAATGTATTGCTCAAGCTCTTTTGCAGGAAATGGTAACAAAAGCCTTACCTGCACATGATTGATTTTCTTGCCTTCCTGGCGCAAAATTTCGACTACTTCCGCAATACAACTGCGTGTAGAGGTCATGCCTATGACTAATGCATCCGCTTCGCTATAAGGAGCATCAACAGCTAAGGCCTTCTTATAATTAGCAAGAAACGTTTTCATTTTTTGTAAACGTTTTTCTGTCTGCTTAATTCTCATGTCCTTGGCTTCCGTTGGGCGACCACTTTCATCATGTTCCAACCCTGTACCTAAGCATATACCATTGGGCGTACCCGGTATTATTCTTCCTGATATACCGTCCGTTTGTGCTACGCTATAACGAGGAAAATATTCAGGAGCCTTAATAGGAGGAAGTGAACTTGCTTCCACAATATTGCCGCGTCTTATTTCCATTTTGTCATATTCCGGTATCAGCATAGTTTGCTTACCTAAGGATAGTTGTAAATCGGCCAATACTATAACCGGGCACTGGTATTCTTCAGCTAGATTAAAAGCCTCAAAAGTGTCATAAAAACCCTCTTCTATAGTACTAGGTGATAATACTATTTTGGCAGTATCCCCATGCGTATTATACAAAGCGGCAAATACATCAGACTGCTCATGTTTTGTAGGCAACCCGGTACTAGGTCCCCCTCTTTGTGAATGAACTATGACTAACGGTGTTTCCGTCATTGCCGCCAACCCGATTGTCTCTGACATTAATGAAAGTCCCGGCCCCGATGTAGCAGTAAAGGCTCGTGCCCCACCGTAAGCAGCACCTGTGGCCATTGTACATGCGGCTATTTCATCTTCCACCTGTAACATCTGGCCTCCAAGCTTTCTCGCCTTCTTCACCATATACTCCATAACTTCAGAAGCCGGAGTTATAGGGTATGCTGCCATAAACTTAGCTCCTGCACTTAAGGCCCCGAAACCCATAGCTTCATTACCCAAAATAAAAAGATGTTGTTCTTTATGTTTTAGTTCTGGCAAAGGCAAAACTCCTAACAAACTAGGGACTTCTGTCTTAATATATTCTATGCCGGCTTTTAACACAGCAACATTTTCTGCCACCACTTCTGCGCCCTTAGCAATAAATTTCTTGCGCAACGTCTCCTCTAAATCTTCCTCGGTCAATCCCAGCACTGCCACAGTACATCCTAAAGCAGCAATATTTTTCTGTAGTTGGCTGCCATGTTTTTGGGCTATATCCTTAAAAGGAATTGCAACACAACGAGCCTGTCCACTATAGTCTTGCGCTAATATGCTATCAACCAAAATAATACCCTGTTCCTGTATATTCAAGGCCTCATTTTGCATCGTGTCCTTATCTAAAGCAATCAACAAATCACAGCTTTTATGAATTGTACCGACAGCTTTTGCAGCTATGCGTAACTTATAATTTGTATGGCCTCCTTTTATCCGCGAAGAAAACTGTCGAAACCCATATAGCTCATAGCCAAGATGATTTAATGCAGATGCTAATATTTCGCCCAAACTTTCTAGTCCTTCACCTTGCTGCCCACCGGCTTGCCATGTTATTTCTCTGCTTTTCAATATTACTACCCCCTTCTCGACTTATTAGTAATTAACAATAACTACAAATACTGTTAACTTCGACGTTTTAACTATATCTTCCTGCTAACATTAATACTATGCCATCATTATTTTGCTTACTTCCAAAGATTACTGTAGACCAAAAAGCCAACAACACTTTTCAGTGTTGTTGGCTTTTCTTATTGTTTTCTGTTTATTTTTTTTAACTCTATCGCTTGTACCTTGGGTTCCATAAGCAGGGCAAATCCTACTACCTAGCACTTGTCATGGCTTAGCCTAAATGTAAGTGGCAAAAAATATAGGTCTGTATCTTCCTTTACCTGTGCAACCTGAAATATGTCGCCAGTAAAGTAAAAAGTCAAGCTTTAACATAGTGTTCATTTGGCTGTGGCAGGAAAAAAGATGCTATTGCTGCTACCACAGCAATACCCGCCATAAGTTGCATAGTTGCAACCAAACCATAGCTATCAGCAAATTTGCCAATTAAAGGCACCATTATTCCACCTATACTAATAGAAAGCCCCATTGTCACACCGGAGGCAAACCCTATATTGCGTGATAAATAACTTTGTCCTAAAACTACTACTGAACTAAAGGGTGCAAACATAGCAAGCCCCATTGGAACCATGAGCAAGTAAGCTGTCAAATGATTGGTAGTCATGGAAAGCAGCCCAACAATAGGAGCTAATAACACATAACTCATGTGTACAATTTTTAAATAGCCAAACCTATCAGCCATAAGCCCACCGATAAGTGTCATAACAACCCCTAGAGAAAACAACAACGTAAGAGCAGATCCTGCTGCGGCAGCTGAACACCCCAAAACATCAACCCAATAAAGAGGTATAAAGCTGCGTAACCCGCAACTGACAATAGAACTACAAACAATAAGCAGTGTCAAATGAGCAAAAGCATTCCAATCATTGTCATAATGATTTTCTTTATGATTAGAAAGCTGCGCAGCTGCTTTTTCCGAAATATCCGCACGTACGATTTCCCCCTTCATTTTGGGAACAATCCACATAAGGATAAACGCCATAATAATAGCAATAAAGCCAAATATCGTTATACCTTTTATGCCAAAAGCCGTAATAACAGCAACGGCAACAACCGGTCCTACTGCAAATCCCCCATTGCCTCCTACAGAAAATATGCTAAGAGCAGTTCCTCTTTTTTCCCCGGAAACCTTATTGACCATACGAGTAGCTTCAGGATGAAAAATTGCGCTGCCTATGCCGCTTATTGTTATTAGGGAAAAAATAACCCAGTAATTTTGAAATAACCCCGATAAGCCCATAAATACACCAGACATCAAAATCCCCAAAGACATATACCATGAACGGGATTTTTTATCAGCAAGCCAGCCAACTGCCGGTTGAATTACAGAAGCTAAAAATGAGGAAGCAAATATCAAGCCTGCCGCCGCACCATAATCCAAACCATATGCCGCCACAAAAAAGGGTAAAATAGCCGGGAGTGCTCCCCCAGTAATATCATTGGACAAATGCGCCAATGATAATAAATAAACATATTTCTTATTCAACCAATGACCCCCTATTTTAAGATAAATATATAATTATGATTTAAGTTGCAACCTTGCATTTTTTAACTGTTTTTTTATTTTCCGTTCCCTTCTTATTTTCAAACAGCGCGTTCATGTCACTTAAAAATTTTAAAATAACATTTTGTTCTTCCAAAGTATAGGTTTTTATAATCGCAATTTTTTTCTGCTTTGATTGCATATGACACTTAGCATGGACGTCATATAATTTACAACCGGCAGCAGTTAATTTATAATAAATTTCCTTTTGATTATTTGGCAACTGATAGCTCTCGATCAAGTCCCTTTGTAAAAGTTTTTTATTTATTTTACTTATTGCTCCACGCGTCATACGCATTTTCGCAGCAATTTTGGTTACGTTTGCTTGCTCTAAGTTGCCAATGGCATTTATGCAATGCACTTCCGCTAAATTTATACCAGCAAAAGTTTCCTTTTCTCCATACTGTATGGTACTTGCATATTCCTGAAATAACATAATCTCTTTAATTAGTTTATTTTCTACCTTCATTGCAGGCCTCCCTTTCGTTTCCATGGAAACAATATTATTGTAGCACCGTTTTGCTTCCATGTAAACAAAAATATAATATTATAGTTGGCGCCCATAAAAGTTATCCCACCGGATTATTTTAAATAATCCGGTGGGATAACACCTTGCCTATACGACATTTTATTATGTTTTCAATAATCCTTTATTTATACATGTATTCAGCCGTCATTGGCCTATCATTATTTACCCCTTTTGTTAAAAGGCACTGATAAACATCTATCCCGCCAACGCGGAAAGCCGAAGCACACCCAGTAAGATACAAGCTCCACATACGAATAAATTGTCTATCATACATAGTCTCAATCTTAGGAAGTTTTTGCTGGAAATTACTATACCAGCAGTCCAAGGTTTTTGCATAATGCCGGCGCAAGCTCTCTATATGTAGTACGCGAAAATCAAACTCCGGCAAAAGCTGCATGGTCTCCCTCAAAGTTGGTACATATCCACCCGGAAAAATGTATGTCTTCATCCATGCATTTGTTGGTGCTTCAAAATTGCCCATAATAGAATGCAACAAAAATGTTCCATTGCCTTTTAAAAGTGCTTTAACCTTAGCGAAGTAAAGCGGTAAATACTTTTTACCAACATGTTCAAACATACCTATACTAACTATTTTATCGAATTGTTCTTGCTCCGGTTTTAAATCCATATAATTTTCTAACCGTATATCGACTAAATCCTCTAAGCCCAAATCACGTACGCTGGCACAAGCACCATCATACTGCTCCTTACTCAAAGTTATGCCTGTTGCGTGCACTTTATACTGCTGAGCAGCTCTTATAGCCAGCCAACCCCAACCACATCCTATATCCAGCAACTTTTCATTCTCTTTTAAATTTAATTTTTTTAGGCTATGGTCAATCTTTTGCAATTGTGCCTGGTAAAGAGTATCTTCTTTTGTTTTAAAATAAGCACAAGAATACGACATTGTTTTATCAAGCCAAAGAGAAAAAAAATTGTTTCCCAAATCATAATGTTTATGGATATTTAGGCTTTCAACCGATTCGTCTACCTCTTTCAATTGTCGTGCCAAAGCTTGCAGATGAAAGTCGGCTTTAGCTTTATCGTCCCCATTTTTAAACATTGTGGCAATGACATCATCCAAAGGTCCAACAAAATCAATAATTCCTTTCACATATGCTTCTCCCAAGGTAAGAATGATATCCTCTTTAACATCACTTAACTTGGGTTCTCTATGAAAAATAATTTTAAATTTAGGATTTTCACTACCATAACATACTTCTTCTCCATCCCAGAAAACAACACAAAACCCACCCTCTTTCCATAATTCAAAAAGAGTTTTTAATGCTGTTTTTGTAAGCATAAAGGTCACTTCTTTCTTTAATTACCAAATTTTGTGCAAATAAGCGAATCAAGTTCTGCTTTTTATCTCTTGCTTTATATTATAGTGGTATTGTGTCTTTTTTGCAAAATAAATTAGTTTCAGTTAATATATTATAAATAGCAAGTGTATAATTATATAATACATGTTATTGTTTTTCTTTTTTCTTAAACTATATCCCCATCTTGACGCCATAAGCGTCACACAATTCTTGCCATTTATTTTTTATTTGATAGTCTTTGGACTGCATAATACTTAAACCCCAATGATAATTCCCTTCAATTATTGTCGGTCCGCCATCTGTAATAGCAATATCCCACCCAATAGCACATGAAGCATAAAGAAAAGCATGAGCTTTTTTTGCCAAAGCCACAGCTTCATCATAATAAGCAACTTGATATCCGGCAAACCTAAAACCTGTATCCGGATGACATTCCGTACATGTGGGTACGCCTTTAAAATGCAAACCATACTTTTCTAAGCGACCGTTTCTATCTATCAGCACAGCTCCTCCTCCGTTAGAAAAATTGTCTACAAACCCCGAGGCTTTAGAACCACAACGCAATGCTGCAGAAAGAACCTTTATGTTTTTGCCGTCATAAACAGTTACCATACGAATAGTATTAATAGCCAACGGATTAATAGCACTCATTTCTTTGTGTTGACACACTGTTTTTTGCACAATAAATTTATTTCCCCGCCATTTTTCTTTAAATTTCTCAAGTTCTTCACGATTATTTACCTTTTCTACTTGTTTTCCCTGAGAACCATAAATAACCTTAGCGAAATATGTTTCACCACCACGGAAAAGCTGCGCTTGGGAAAAATCATTTAGATACTTCAGCTCACTCCCAGTATAAAAAGCAACAACTTCCGGTGTTGGCAGATGTAGCCCTTTCATAACAGCATAAAAAAGGAACTTATCATCTAAGAGCATTACATAATTATAACGCTTTTTGTTTTTGCCCTTTTCACCGTTAATATACATCAAAGTATGTTCCAGTATATTTTCAGATAAAAACTTGTCACCACTCACACCCTTTAAATCAATCCCCCAATAATTATACCAATCGTTAATCTCATGATATTTTATACCCCAAACAATATTTTCCGCTATACGGTTTAATAAACTTTTTCGTTGCAAATGCGGGTAAAAAGACGGTTCATTAATAATTCTTTGCAAATGCTTAAAAACACGTATACATTTTATTGGTTTGCCCACAATATGTATCCCCTTTTTTATTGAAATACTAGCAATTACTTAACTAGGAGTTGATTTTAATGCTTAAACTTTTTAAATGGCAAGACCCCCAGCTAAAAAATATTTGGGACGATTTTTATCAAGATAACTTGTATTTATCCCCCTATTCATCTTGGAAATACAATAATATTTCCTACAACTGCTTCAAATTTCAAACTTCCAGATGGAAAGAAAAAAACTTTTTTTTGGTAGAGTATATCAATGACAAGGCAGTTGCTATTATTCCCCTAACTTTTAGACGTGGTAATTTAAACATTTTCGGTGATTTTGAATCAGGAGGTGCTTTAGATTTTATCTATCCGGAAAATACAAGTGATGAAGTATTCGACAATATTTTTTATGACCTGCGTAAGTTTTTCCCTAAGCAAACATTATGCCTAAATAAGATTAATGAAAGATCACCGTTATACAAGTATTTACAAGCAAAACATTATGAACCCAGCAATACTAGAAAATGCGTAAAAATCCCCTTTGGAAATTCTTATAAAGAATATTATCAAGGTTTAAGTAGAAATCAGCGTTTAAATATAAACAAAACCTTTAACAGATTGGAACATGACAAACAAGAATATAGCATCGATATAAAAATCAACAGCATAGTGTCAGATAAATTCATGAAAGACGCCTTGCGCATATATAATAAAAGAGAAGGAGAACGAGTCGGTCATGAGCGTGGCTACGTCTCCAAATTTCGTCAATTACACTTTGAACCCATAACACCTGCCCTGCAAAAAATGAGTAATAATTTTAATGCAGGATTATCTTTAAAAGGGGTTGGGCTCATCGCTTTTCTCTCAGGTTTTATAACCAATGGCAACGAATTTATCGGGCCTCGTTGCGCTATGGACAGCACTTTCGCCAGATACTCTCCTGGAAAACTGCTCATAAACGAAAGTATAAAATGGCTAATTGCCAATACTAATATTCGTTGTCTTGATTTATCTAGAGGTGATGAAAACTACAAATACGAAATGGGCGGTATACAACATATTAATTACGCATACGAAATAAAACTCTAGTCTAAAATTTTACGCTTTGTCTATAATTATCTTTTTCTAACGATGTTTTGCCTAAATTCGTTCTGAGCTTACTTTGATTAAAATTGTACAAGGGCGATGAAATATCGCATTGCGCGCTATAGTGCGCTGATTTTATCTGCAAAATTCCACAAATTAAATCATAAACCAAGTCATTAGTAAAATAAGCCTTTTCATGACTTGCTAACGCTTTGGCTGTTTCCGGGAATCTTTTTTGATAATCTTCGGATAAATAAACAAAAAATGGTATACGCAAATTTTCAAAACCTATAAACCCAGGCATCCTTTTTCTCTTTACTTCCAGGCCATGGTCAGAAAAATACAACATAGCTTGCAGGTTTAAATTCATTTTAGCGTAAGTATATATTTTTTCAAGTACAAAATCGGTGTAAAGAATAGAATTATCATATTCAGCTATAATCTTTGAATTACCGGTAGCTTGCCACTTAACAAAATTATCCGGATAACGACTGTGAAAATTAGAATGACTGCCCTTTAAATGCAAAACCACAAAATTATTTTGTGTTGGCGTTACCCGCTTTAAGTAATGCAAAAGGGTCTCGTCGTGCTGCACTGATAAATAATCTTGCACTACCCATCTGTGCTCATCAGCCGTCAAAGCCACCAAGCTTATTGGCGTATCATCATTTCCTATATATCCTTGATTGCTATACCACCAAGTTTTAAACCCGCTTTTTTTAGCAATATCAATAAAAGAATAAGCCTGGGAAAAATTTTTATCGTTATATTGGTTTTTTTCTGTAAGAGCCATTTCCAAAGTAGGAACAGTTTGTGTCCAAGTCGAATAAGCATTAGGAAACAGGAAAAAATCCTTGTTTTCCTGTTGTGCAGAGAGCCAAGGTGTAGTCTCTCTTTCATAATTTGAAAATGCCGACATATGAAGTCTATTAGCTGATTCTCCTATTATTATGATAGTTGTTCCTTTTATTGCCCCTTCAAGGTCACTTTTAACCTGTAATTTCTCATATTTTCCCTCATAGTCAGCAAGAAATGCTTTAGATTTGTCATAATAATCTTTGGCAGCACTATAAATAACATAAATCCCTATTTTTTTATATAGTGCTTTACTTCTTATCCATAAATAGTAACCTGAAAAAATGAGTATAGCTAATATTACTCCTGCTGTTGTATTGCTTATATTACTACTATAAACAAACATAGCATTCGTGAATGCTACCAATATAAATACCCCAAAAAGCACTAATAAATTTAGTATTAAATCTATTTTAGAGATATTTTTAAAATATTCTTTAACTTCTTGCCTATTTGTACCTAAAATAGCCAAGGCAGAAAACCAGGAAAAATTTTCGCCATAGTACCTATAATAAATAATTTCTACCAGTGGCAACATTAACAAGCAACTTTCCAAAAAGCTTAAAAGAATTACAATAAAATTATTTGTAAAAAAAATGTGTCCCAATACCTGTAAGCTGGCTAAAAAAGCAACAATATACACCCCAAAAGCAAAATCGTAGGGGAAATGAAAAGTTATATTAGCTTTCTTTTTTGTTAAATAGTTGAGCAATGGAAACGTTAGCATATTAAAAACCCCGCACAAAATTATTGCTATCATACTTTGTGCCGATAAAAAATATAACGGTATTGCCACTAAAGCAAAAATTGGTAGCAGCCTCAGGGAAAACGAAACTAAATCAGAGTCGTCTATATCCTTACTTAAGCTATAATACAAAATAAAGACAAATATATATCCTGAAATTATTATTTTTAACAACTCGTTTATATTACTCATTCCCCACCCCATAAATACTTGTTTGTATTGTGCCTATGATTATTCATATTTCACTATATATTGCTTGAACACAAAATAAATATAATATAACTAAATAAAGGATATGCTTAACGAAATATAGAAGTAAATACG
>JAQVYX010000044.1 GCA_029004715.1 Acidaminococcaceae bacterium
CCATAACGTGCCATTTGGGCAACATGGCTTAAATGCATATCAGTATAAGCAATCTTACCAGCATTAATAGCATTACGCATATCTTTGTTAGTCTGATATGGCAACCTTCTAGCAATAACGCCTGCTTGAGTTAAAGCGCTATCAATTTCAGGTCCTACGGAAGCGCCGGTCCAAAGGTTAATTTTTAAAGGTTTTGTTTTGGCCTTTTCTGCCAGTGCAAGAGGCACTGCTTTAGGATAACCAGATGGTGTAAATCCGCTTACGCCAATGTTCATGCCATCCTTGATTAAATCTGCAGCAGCTTCAGCAGTAGTAATTTTTGCTAGAGCAGCTTCACAATGTACTCTGTCTTTAATTTCGATCATATTTACCTTCCTCCTTAAAATTGTAAATCTTGGCTATACAGCCCGCGGTTCGTACCGCTAGTAAAATTGCACTCGTTTTTGGCCTGCAAACTTATCTAATCTTATCTTCTACCAGTCAAAAACAAGATTTTACCCAATAAAAAAAGACACCCAGTAGTTTCGTTGCCACAAAACCTTGCTAAGTGCCAGTCTACTTGTGCTTGAGGTGGTAGCCACAAGCTGCAAACTGCCGTTAGAGGTCCTGAATTTTCAGTTAGACCAAAGACCCTCCTGTCCATTCACCTCACGCACGTTTATATTAATACTAAACAAATTGTACTATTACATACCAATCATCTGCATAATATCTACTTCGACATTGCTTGAAAAAAATCCTGCCTAACTCTAAGTTTGACATCAAATTTTTAACGCTTGAAACTTTTCTTCATACCTCCCACAAATTTCTTCATTGCACGAGTATCTTAATATTAAACCAAATTAACCTGAGAGCATCTTACCCTAGCACTTAATAAATTAAGACTACTTGAAAAAGGACTACCCGAAGGTTATCTAAATGATAGCAGTAAAAGTGTTAACTTGCAAGCTATTTTGTCGTTCTTTACAAAAAAAAACCGCATTGGTTTACAATGCGGTTTTTTTGTAAATAGTCTGTGACTTTTTGGCTATTTTCTATTTTGAGGAGTGTAATGAGTATGAAGTAAACTATGAGCTTTTTCACCTAAGGGCTGGCCCAAAAAGTCCTTATAAATAGCAATAATTTCTGGGTTTTCGTGGGATTTGCGCAAAATACTGGCTTCGTCACATTCTAGTAAAGCCTCGCGCCGTTGTTTTCGAATGTCCCAATTAACCGGTACCGGTTGACCACCACCACCAATGCACCCTCCTGGGCAAGCCATAACTTCAATAAAGTGATAATCCGCTGTACCTGCGCGTACTCTATCCATCATGGCACGAGCTGCTTTTAATGTATGCACCACAGCTATTTTAACATTTAAATCGCCTACCGGTATTACAGCTTCCCTTACTGAGTCTAAACCACGTACTTCGGTAAATTCTATTTTAGGCAATTGTTTTTTAGTAATAACTTCTACAACTGTCCGTAGTGCTGCCTCCATAACTCCGCCTGTAGTGCCAAATATTACTGCAGCGCCTGTGCTTTCACCTAAAGGAGAATCATACTGTTCTACCGGTAATGCATCAAAATCAATACCTGCTTCGCGTATCATACGTCCTAATTCTCTAGTAGTAATGACAATATCTACGTCCCTAAAGCCAGAATCGCACAATTCCGGCCTAACCGCTTCAGCTTTTTTAGCAGTACAAGGCATAACAGATACAGAAACAATGTTTTTAGGATCTACTCCTGCTTTTTGAGCATAATATGTCTTTACTACAGCTCCAAACATTGCTTGTGGAGACTTAGCCGTAGATAAGTGTGGTAACAAATCAGGATATCTTTGCTCTATCATATTTACCCAACCTGGGCTGCATGATGTAATCATAGGCAAAACCCCATTAGTAGTCAAGCGTTTAATAAACTCATGACCCTCTTCCATTATGGTCAAGTCAGCCGAGAAATCCGTATCAAAAACTTTGGCAAAGCCTAATTGTCTTAAAGCAGCCACCATTTTACCTGTAACTACTGACCCCGCCGGCATCCCTAGCTCTTCTCCCAATGCCACTCGCACTGACGGAGCTGTTTGCACCACTACATGTTTAGTCGTATCAGAAATGGCTTCCCAAACTTTCGCAGTGTCATCTTTTTCTACAATAGCACCAGTTGGACAAACGTTAGCACACTGACCGCAGTAAGAACAGGATATTTTTTCTAACCCCTCCTCAAATGCAGTAGAAACCATTGTGTGAAAACCACGCCCAGCAAAACTATATACATCCATGCCTTGTACATCTGAACAGACACGAATACAACGTCCACATAAAATACATTTTTCTTGATCCCTTACCAATGCCGGATTAGTATCGTCTATAGTGTGTGCTTTCATTTCACCGCCGGTGAAACGAATTTTTCGAACGCCTAAATCGGCCGCTATTTTTTGCAGCTCACAATCCATACTCTTTTGACAGGACAAACAATCTTTTGGATGATTGGCCAATAAAAGTTCAACAACTAATTTTCTAGCAGCACGCACCCTAGGAGTATTAGTTTGTACAACTAAACCTTCAGACACCGGATAAACACAAGACGCAACTAATGTTCTAGCACCTGAAGCTTCTACTAAACATAAGCGGCAGGCTCCCTCTGCCTGTAAATCCGGATGATAACACAAGGTAGGTATATATATGCCGGCTTCCCGGGCTGCCGTCAAAACAGATGAGTTTTTATTGGTTGTAACAGAAATACCATTAATAGTTAGAGTAACCTTATCCATTTTAATCGCCCCTTATCCCTTCACTATAGCCTTGAACGGACAAGCCGCCATACAGGCTCCACATTTAATACAAACAATAGGGTCAATGACATGCTTACGTTTAGGATCACCGGCAATAGCTTTAACAGGACAAACCTTGGCACAAATGCCACAGCCTTTGCAAGCATCTGTAATCGTATAGGAAGCCAACTTCTCGCAAGCATGTGCAGGGCAGCGCTTCTCATAAATATGTGCCTCATATTCATGTCGAAAGTGCTTTAAAGTACTTAAAACAGGATTAGGAGCCGTTTGTCCCAACCCGCATAAGGCACTATCTTTAATATTTACTGCCATATCTTCTAAAAGCTCTATATCTCCATCATGTCCATTGCCCTCAGTTATGCGAGTTAAAATCTCCAACATGCGTTTCGTTCCTTCACGACAAGGTGTACACTTTCCGCAAGATTCCGATTGAGTGAAGTTCAAAAAGAATTTTGCCACATCTACCATACAAGTATCTTCGTCCATAACTACCAAACCGCCCGACCCCATCATAGCACCAGCAGAAATCAAAGAATCATAATCAACCGGTAAATCCAGCATTGATTCCGGCAAACAACCACCGGATGGGCCACCAATTTGTACTGCCTTAAATTTCTTTCCATTAATTACTCCGCCACCGATGTCATAAATAATCTCTCGCATAGTAATACCCATAGGTACTTCTGCCAAACCAGTATTATTTATTTTACCGGTCAAGGCGAAAACTTTAGTGCCTCTGGACTTTTCGGTACCACATGTGCAATACCAATCTGCACCCTTTTGCAAAATCAAAGGAACATTAGCAAAAGTTTCAACATTATTGATATTTGTTGGTTTACCCCACAAGCCTGCTACTGCCGGGAAAGGAGGACGTGGCCTAGGCATTCCGCGTCGGCCCTCTATAGAAGCCATAAGCGCTGTTTCCTCGCCACACACAAATGCTCCTGCACCTTCTTTTATATGCAAATTGAAATTAAAACCAGTGCCAAAAATATTTTCTCCCAAAAAACCTAGTTTTTCCGCTTGAGCAATAGCTACACGCAAACGCTTAATCGCCAAGGGATATTCAGCACGAACATAAATGTATCCTTCATCAGAACCGATAGCATAAGCCGCAATTGCCATGCCTTCAAGAACTTTATGTGGATCTCCCTCTAGAACACTACGATCCATAAAAGCTCCCGGATCTCCTTCATCAGCGTTACATATCAAGTATTTTTTTTCGTTTACAGCCGCTTTAGCAAAGCTCCACTTTAAACCAGTAGGAAATCCGGCCCCGCCACGACCACGCAAACCGGATTTTTTAACTTCTTCCACAACCTCGTCAGTCGTCATCGTCGTCAAGGCTTTCGCTAACCCTTCGTATCCTCCCAAAGCAATATATTCTTCAATAGCCTCAGGATTTATACGACCGCAATTAGCTAAAACTCTGCGTTCTTGTTTCTTATAAAACCCTATATCCTTATAGCTAGGTACCGCTTCTAGGCTTAATGGTTCATGATACAAAAGTCTCTCCACAATACGGCCTTTGTATAAATGTGTCTCCACAATATCCTTAACATCTTCAGGAGTAACGCGACAATAAAAAGTTCCCTCCGGATACACAATAACTAAAGGACCGTGCTCACAAAAACCATGACAACCGGTTTCTACTACCATTACTTCATCACTTAAGCCTTTTTTTTCTATTTCTGTTTTAAAGTTTTCTATAACCTTTCCTGAACCTGCCGACATACACCCTGTGCCACCACAAACCAAAACATGTGCCCTGATATGTTGCATATTTTTACCTCCAGTGTGAAATTTTATAAAATACATTGAGGTTTATATTTCCCCGCCGTCCATTTTCCCTATTACCAAATCTTCTATTATATGACCATTAATAACATGATCGGCAATTATGCGTTTCACATCAGTCGGTTTAACATTGCCATAGGTAATACGAGGTTCTCCCGGACGCACAACATCAAGCAAAACTTCCTTCTCACACATGCCAATACACCCTGTTTGTTGTACTTGCACATTTTTTAGCTTGCGAACTGCCAGCTCATCCAAAACGGCCGTCATAACTTCTCTAGCTCCTGCAGCAATACCACAAGTCCCCATTCCAATAATAATTTTTGTGCCATCATTTTCGCGCACCCTTATATCAGCTTGTAATTTTTCACGCAATACTTTTAGATCCTCTAACGATTTCATTTCTGACCCCCTGCCTTTCTAACTTCATTTATCTCTTGCCTTAAATATTCGTCCAACCAAGAGTATACTTCCGGATAACTAAAATCAATATTTTCTCCCAAAAACTTTTTAACGTTTTTAGAATCAAAAGTAAATTTTGCTTTTCCCACGTAATAATGCATAACAAAATGCAACTTTAAATTTGTTACCAAAAATACCTTGATTGTATTTACTATATCGCCTAAAGGCGGCCTATCTAAATGCTCCCGCAAATAGCTGGCTTTAAGAAAGGTGCCTTCTCCCAACTTAGATTTTACAATCAGGTTGCCGCCACTTTGCTTGGTGGTCATCTCTACAAAGGAAACCCCCATGCCAACTTTACGAGTAAATCTAGTAGTAACAAAAGGGTCGCGAATTTTTTTAAGCATGGTCTCACTCATTCCCCGACCATTATCTGTAATACTAAAAGTTAAAAATCCATCCTCATTCTCATTTACTTCCAGCAATATCCAAGATGCGCCTGCCTCAATAGAGTTTTGCATTAAATCTAAGATGTGAAGGGATATTTCTTTCATAATTATTCGTACTTTTCTAGAATTAAAGCTATTTTTTCCGGTGTTAAGCGGCCATGTGTATCTTCGTTTATTTGCATAACAGGTGCTAACCCACAAGCTCCAATACAAGCCACTGTTTCCACAGTAAAGCGCAAATCTTCCGTAGTATGGCCTGCTTTAACGCCCAATTCTTTTTCCACTTCTTCTAAAATCTGTTTACCACCACGTACATGACAGGCAGTGCCTTGACAGACTCGGATAATATTGCGGCCCCTTGGATTTAGGTGAAACTGAGAATAAAATGTTACAACGCCATAAATAGAACTAATAGGTGTCTTAGTCTCTACTGCCACATATTCCAGTGCTTCTTTGGGCAAGTAATTATATAAATGTTGGACCTCTTGTAAAACGGGAATTAGAAATCCCTTGGTATCCACATATTTAGCAAGGATTTCATCAATTTTTATTTTTTCTTTGTTCTCGCCACCACAACAGCATTTGTTTTCCATACTCATGATGTACTTCCTCTCATAATCTGAAATTTAAAACACTTTACTAATATAACAAAAAAAAGCTATAAAAAGCAATACTATTTTCTCAATTGCCGAAAGTATAGTGTATACTTATTATGTTTTAGCGTAACATATTTAGCAATTATACTTTATAAAGTAGCCTGGGGTAAATTTTCGGCCCTTTTTCCCAGTCAATGCCAACTTAACTTCTTCTAAAGAAGGTTCTTTTAGTTCTAAAAAATTCTTGGGGCCTTGTAGAAAATCTACAATTGTATGACCATCAGAATTTGTCAGATACGGCCTGTTACCAACAAGTGGCTTAAGTTTCTTTTCTTTAAGTTCTGCTATTGCCAAGCGGGAAATTTCCACTGCATCTAGCTGCAAATCATCACCAATAAAACCCAGTTGGCCTAAAAGACTATAAGATGGTCTGTCAATATGGGCGGCAAAGACCAAGGCTCCCATTTCTTTACTTTGCTTAATCACGTCTTCAGCTTTCAAACTGCAAGAACCCAAAAGCAGCTTCTTTTCTTCATAAAGAAAATTATCATCAGCGTCTACCACAAACTGTTTACCAAACTTTTCCGCATTGTTCGGCGGTAACCCTATTCTAGAATTGTCAATTACTTTTTGCCAGTTAAGCAACTGCTCCCAAGTAGCAAAAATCACCACCAGATGTGCTTCTTCTGCGCACTCTACTTCCATACCTGGAAACACTGTTACCCCATATTTTCGTCCAGCTTCCAAAGCTGCCGGAACATTCGCCGAAGAATTATGATCTGTAATAGCCAAGATGCTAATTCCATACTGAGCTGCACGCATAACAATATGGTGTGGTGTCATTTCTATCTCTGCACAAGGTGATAAAAGTGTGTGCACATGAAAATCAGCAATAAATGTTTTCATTGCTGATTGGTAATGCCCAAAGCATAAAGTTTTCCTGTGACTTCATAGCTTGACATATTAGTAGTAAAAATAGGCAATTCATTTTCATCGGCTCTTATAATGGTATCTTCCTCTATTTTTGTACCACCGGCAACAATAATCGCGGCTAAACCAATTAGAGCCCCTATTGCCGCGATATTATGATGCCCCTGCATAGTAACCCAAATCATTCCAGCTTTGGCTTGTCCCATAACATTGCTAAGCAAATCTGAAGTATATCCGCCTGTGATTTCTCTCTCCAAATCTTCTCTGCTGGTAACCTTAGTCAATTGCAAATTTTTTACAATCTGGCTAACTTTCATTTTCTTGGTCCTCCTTAGTTTTTTCCGCCTTAGTTGTTCCCGTTAAAGGTATTTGTGTCGACAGCTCTATCATGCCTTGGGCGAACTTCTTTACTCTAGACCTTAATATAAATATGCAGTCAGTTTCAAAAGCCTTTCCTTGCACTATATCCTCTGCTAAGCATTGACAATTAGGGGCACCACATGCCCCACAATCTATCCCTGGCAAAGTATTCAAAACCGTATCCATTTTTTCTAATTTTTCCATTGCTACATTAATATCCTCATCCAACTGCATCATTGGACGTGGCTCCAATACTTTTACATAGTCTTCAGAAGTTGGGAATCCATCGCAGGTCATACCAGACTTTCTAGCAGCCAATCGTTCTTGTGGTTCATTTTGTCTTAACGTCCTGATACGCAGTTTAAGATTTTTTTCGGCCACAAAACGATTAATAGCTACAAAAGGTCCACCTACACACCCTCTGCTACAGCTATATAATTCCACAAAATCCACATCATTCATTTTATTCATAGAAATTTGTTCTAACACTTCAAATACATCGCTAACACCCTGTACTGAAAGAGCATTTTCTAATCCTGAAGCCGCAATTTCGCCGCCACAACTACCCCAACCAACGCCATAGGAGGAACCGGTTGTAATTGTTTGCTTCAAATTTTCCTCCGGTATTGCGTTATGCATAACCCGCCTTAATTCACCGTATATACTAGCTTCACTAATAGAACCAGCCATTTTTGTATGTTTTACATCAACAGATTGTCTAATATTAGTTCCTTTAGCCGGGCAGGGCGTAATAAACCATACGCCTACCTTTTCTTCCGACAAATTTTGTTTGGCACAAACATTCTTTTTTACATAAATTGCCGCTGCTTCTCCCGGTGAAAGAACCGGTATTACCTGTTGAATAAGTTCCGGAAACTTTACCTGGATTAAGCGCAATACCGCAGGACAAGCCGAAGAAATAATGGGTTTGCGACCACCTGTATAACATTGTACATATTGTTCTATTTCTTGGGCAATATAATCTCCTGCCGCTGACAAATCAAAAATTTCATCAAATCCCAGCATTTTCAGTCCTTGCCAAATTACTTCTCTGCGCACGCTGGCCGGAAACTGAGCATAAAGAGAAGGCGCAGCCAAAACAACGTTATAGCTGTACTTGTGAGTTGCTTCCAATGTATCTACAACAGCTGTCATAGCATGTGTTGGGCACCGACGTATGCACTCTCCGCAATCTATACAGCGAGTGGAAATTATTTCCGCTTTACCATTACGAACTCTAATAGCTTCAGTAGGACAATATTTTACACAGGCAACGCAGCCGTTGCACGCGTCTTTTATAACATAAACTGAATGCAAGTAGCTATCAGACACCCTTCAATCACCCATCCTTCCTTTAGTTTACCGCTATTTGTGTTCAAAACGCATAGTAATCTTAGTTCCTTTATTAACTACTGTATTTATAGAAAATTTATCCGAACATTTCATCATATTAGGAAGCCCCATACCAGCACCAAATCCC
The DNA here is from genome assembly GCA_029004715.1 of Acidaminococcaceae bacterium. GTDB lineage: Bacteria > Bacillota > Negativicutes > Acidaminococcales > Acidaminococcaceae > JAAYAE01. Next base: position 8,791 of record JAQVYX010000044.1, read on the forward strand.
ATAGCACGTACGTAATCAGGAGCAGTGGAAAACCCTTCCTTCATAGCTTGCTGCACATCCGCAATACCAGGTCCCTTGTCCTTGACAGTGATTATAGTAAGGTTTGATGTGATTTCCGCTTTTATTACACCACCGCCAGCATGAATTAGAGCATTCATTTCTCCTTCGTAAGTGCCTATCGCTACCCTACGTACTATATCGGCGGGAACGCCTAGGCGTTGCAAAGCTTTTTTAATACTAGCTGAAGCTTCGCCGGCTCTATCGAAATCATTACCAGGTACCTCACATTTTATTTCCATATACCTTCACTCATCCTTTAATTCTTTTACAGGGCAGGCCGGTAATCCTAATTTATACAAAATTCCACAAGCCTCAAACATTGTATATTTAGTTAAAAGCACTGGAATATCACAATTTTTAGCAACTTGTAAAATTTCTGTACCCGGCATTTTTCCTCGTACAAAAACAATCGCACTTAGTTCACTTACATCAGCGGTGCGTATGACCTGCACATTTGTTAAACCGGTAAGGAGCAACGTTTTTTTTCTAGTAAAAGCCAACACATCGCTCATTAAATCAGCTCCAAATGCTGACTCAGCCTCCCTATCTAGTTTATCTTCCCCCACAATAGAACGCGCTTCCAGAGCTCTTTGCACTTCACTAAGTTTTAGCATGCCATCCCCCTACGCTCATCATATAGATACATATCCGTCAATTATCTCATCTCAATAATTGTACATTTATTCCTTAACACTGTAAAGAAAATTTCTTTAGAGATTATGGACATTTAACTCTTGCTAAATTTAAAATCAGCGCATTGCTTAACCAAAACAACATACCTAATTGAATGTTAAACAAAGTGTAATCAGTTAAACCACCAATAAAAATTCCTACCAAAGAAGCTATATAGCCACAAGCTATTCCTCTTACCCAAGAAATTTTAGACTCTTTACGAATATGAAGAGCTAAATTGAAAAAGTTCCATACAATATACAAAAACAAAATTAAACCTACAATACCTAGTTCAGCTGCTATGTTCAGATATAAATTGTGACAATGATACATGATAACTGTAGGATCCTTAAGATAAAAATCGTATTCCGGAAAAGCAAATTGATACCCATACCAGCCAACTCCCCAAGGGTGTTCTCGAATCATAGCAATAGTGCTTTCAACATAAGCAAAGCGCAGTTCCGCTGAAGTATCTTCCATTATGAAAATGGACAATAATCTATGTGCAAACGTATTCCAACCTAAATATAAAACCATAATTCCACCGCCAACAAAGGGCAAAAAAGCCTTATGGTAAAAAAAAGCCACGAAAACAAAAAGCACACAAAAAAGTGCTACCCAATTCCCACGAGAAAAAGTTAGCAATAAACATAAACAGCTTAAAATAAAAACAACAAATAATGCTATTCTAGTCTTACCTCCTCTAAGAGGCGCAAATATACCTGCACAATAAGCAACTGTTAATACTAGAAAACTACCCAAAATATTAGGATTAGATAAAGTAGAATAGGCTCTACGTTTTAATTCCGGAAAAGCTGCACGATCAGACCATTCTGCATTTTGCAAAGAAGAGCCATAACAATACTGCCAAATACCATATAAAGCTACCAAACCTGCCGAAAGCATGAATGTTTTCATTAAAAAAAGAGGGCGGTGTCCTTTAGCTCCATAGCGCAGCATAAGCCAAAAACTTCCTGCTTCCTGCCCCACAACCCATGCAAAGTTGAAGGCAGAAGCAAAAATATTTCCTGACCAAAGTACGCTTACAGCACTCAAACTAAACAGCCCCCATAAGCAATATTTTAATTTTTTAGAAAGGACTTTTTTCCCTTTTTCCTCGCGTCGTTTATAACAATCTACCATTGCGCACACAAAGGCAACCACAAAAACCCAGCTAGCTGCCAAAGAAGAAAGAGGTATAACAAAAATTAGCAAAACTAATAAAGCATATACTATCTGCTCCATATCAAGTTCGCTAACCTTATATCCTGCAATATTCATAGAGCCTAACCTTTCTGTGCCATAGCCTTGAAGGTTCCAAGCAAATACAACGAGCCGCAGATACAAACAATGCCTCTTTTGCCAGCGGCTTCTCTTGCCTCTTTATATGCTTCTTCTATACTCTCATAAGCTATAGCTTTATCTCCTACTATTTCCGCTAATTGTTGGGCTGATGCCGCTCTAGGTCCTTTATCAGCTAGCACCGTATTTACTTTATCTCCTTGTCTGAAAAGAGCGACAGCCACTTCGTTCATAGCCTTATCGCCCATCATTCCAAACACAAAATGTACCGGTTGTCCTGCATAATATTTATCGAGAGCAGCTCTTAAAGCCTTAGCTCCTGCTGGATTATGTGCACCATCCAAAATAACATCAGGAGCTTTTTCAATACGTTCTAATCGACCGGGCCATATAGTATTAGTAACCCCTTCATGCAAAGCCTGTTCCGTAATATGCGCATCATTTTTCGATACAATTTTCGCTGCCACTATTGCTACGGCGGTATTGGCAATCTGGTGAGCCCCCGGCAGAACAATACTATAATTGGAATGATATTCTCCGGCGCTTAAAGTGAATGTCTGTCCCTCCATTGTGCTAGTCACTTCTTGTCCGGTAAACTCTCTGCCGAAAATATAAAGCGGAGCTTGCTTAAACATGCTCATGGCGGTAATAGGCCCCAAAGCTTTATCCGTAGCCGCAGTTACCACCGGTACTTTTTCTTTA
>JAQVYX010000045.1 GCA_029004715.1 Acidaminococcaceae bacterium
CTATTGTTCGCACGAACAATTCCCATCATGCCGAAGTGGCGGAATTGGCAGACGCACTTGACTCAAAATCAAGCGCCTACAAGCGTGCCGGTTCGAGTCCGGCCTTCGGCTCCACAAAACCGACAACACTGTTGAAATTCATGTGTATCTCTACTTTAGTTTCAGATACAATTATTGATTGAACGAATGTTGTTAAGAAGGCACGCAGCTCTTGCGTGTCTTTTTTATTTGCAAGAACATCTTTGTATATTTCCAAACTCTTCCCGTACAACAAAAAGAAGTAACTGAAAAAAATGGCGCAAAAAATAACCGCTCCGAGAAAAACGAGAGCGGTCTTTCTATGCCACAAACAAAAACTTTGGACTTGCCAGGCTTGAAGAAAGAATTTGCTTCTTATAACAAGTTTACGGATAAGATGAGGCATTAGAGTGAAAGTGGGAATAGTCAATTTATGCAAAAGATGGTTTTGAAGCTTGTTATCAATCGTATCATAACCTCGGTCAAAACGGAGTTATGGACGATATTTATAAAAAGGTTAAGGCTTTACCTACAAAGCTAATAGAAAACTAATGAAAGGTTGTGATGTTCATGAATTTTGAATTATTGGAAAGAAAAGATGCGTATTTATTGTTTTTAGCAGTTGGTGGTGATGTTGAAAAATTACCAAAACCATTAAATCAAGTACAGAAAAACCAAGAAATAATACTTTGAGCTGGTTATGTATATGTACAAGAATTTTGTTTCAGTATATAATATACAGTATACAAAAAAAGGCAACGGACCTGAAATTATTGGCGCAAGGTTTCCATGTAAAAGAAAATAACAGAATAAATAAAATATTTTGCTAACCTTAGCCATTTAATTTAAAAAAATTATGGGAGGTATGGAAATGGAAGAAAAAGGAAAATCTTCAGAAGAAAGTGTCAAGTGGTACAGCTACGTAGCATTAATTTTTGCCATCGTGTTTTTTTCAGGCATTTTTGCTACTAGCAAGGAATGGTGGAGCGTTTTTGATTTTACCGTGTTAAATGGTACCTTTGGTACGCTTTCAGTTGTTGGAGCTAAGGCTATGACGTTTCGTGGTGCCGGTGGTAGTGGTGGCAGAGATGGTTTTTTGTTTGCTCTGTCACTGTTGCCGGCCGTTATCTTGGCTTTAGGAGTTGTATCTGTAGTTGAAGGACTTGGTGGGCTAAAGGCAGCTCAAAAACTAATGACACCTTTACTTAAACCCTTATTAGGAATTCCCGGTATTTGCGGACTGGGCATGATTGCCAGTTTTCAAAGCACAGATGCAGGCGCCGGTATGGCGAAAGAGCTGTATCAGGAAAATATGATTACGGATGATGAAAAGACTGTTTTTTGCATGTTCCAAATTTCAGCCGACGGAACTATTACTAATTATTTCTCTTCAGGTGTAGCTTTGTTTAGTATTCTTTTGACCCCAATTATAGTGCCTTTTATCGTAATGATGATTTTCAAGATATTTGGTGCCAACTTGTTGCGTATATACATTAAATACGTTAACAAAAAAGAGCAGCAAGCTATAAAATCAGGGGAATAGGGGGAAATAGCAATGACAACTACAGAAACACAAAATGTAAAAGCACATGCAAGTAAACCAAATGTACTGGATATGTTTGTGGCCGGAGCTCGCCGTGGGTTTACCATTGGTACAACCAATATGCTGCCCAATGTAATTATGGCCTTTGTTATTATAAAAGCATTAAATGTTACAGGACTTTTGAAATTATTCGGTGTTATTTTTCAGCCTGTTATGGGCCTTTGGGGGCTTCCCGGTGAAGCAGTGACAGTTTTGGTCTCTGCATTTCTTAGTATGGGCGGCGGTGTTGGTGCGGCTGCGGGGCTATTTACTAGTGGCATACTAGGCAGATCTGACATTACTATTTTAATGCCGGCAATTTATCTTATTGGTTCTCTAGTGCAATATTTAGGACGTTGCTTGGGAACAGCAGAAGTAAATACGCGTTATTACGTACCTATTATTGTAATATGTATTATTAATGCACTTTTAGCTATGTGGGTTATGAAAGTACTTGTAGCATTCTTTTAATGTTACATTGCTATAAATAAAAGGATGGTCAAAGGAGGTATTTTAGACAAATGATTGCTGAATTTATGAATGAACACAAAAATGAGATTTTGCAAACTTACGCTGATTTGCACAAAATTCCTGAATGGGGGTTTGAAGAGTTTAAAACCTCGGCATATTTGCAGGAGAAATTAAAAGCACATGGTATTACAGTTACAAAATGCACGGAAACCGGATTTATTGCCGAAGTTGAGGGCACAGAAACGGGACCGTGCATAGGGTTACGTGCTGATATTGATGCACTTCCTTTTACCAATGACAAAGGGGAAACTTGTTATATTCATGCTTGTGGACATGATAGTCATGCAACTATGGCTATGTGGACGCTTATAGCTTTGAAAGAACTGAAATTGGTCAAACATGGTAAAGTAAGAGGGATTTTCCAACCGGCTGAGGAAAAGTTAACCGGTGCTCTTTCTATGATAAAAGCAGGCGCTGCCAAAGGTTTGGATGAATTATATGGGGTGCATATTCGTCCTATTCAAGAGCTGAGAAGCGGGCAAGCTGCACCTGCTTTGTGGCATGGTGGCAGTACTATGGCAGAGGTTGTGGTACATGGACATCCGGCCCACGGTGCACGTCCTCATTTGGGAGCAAATGCTATTGATGGTGCGGCTTTGGTTATTTTGGCTATTAATTCCATCTGGCTTAATCCTGCTGAGCCATGGTCTGCCAAAGTAACACGAATGCATAGTGGGGGAGCAATTGTAAACTTAATTCCGGACAAAGCGGTACTATCTTTGGATATCCGTGCGGCTAGTAATGCATTGATGGAAGAATTACTGAACAAAATTAAAATTGCGATTACAGGTGCGGCCAGTGCTGCAGGTTGTACCGCAGAATTAATTATTGGCGATTCGGTGCCGGCTGCTGATTATGACCAAAGTGCTATTGATGCACTAGCAGTTGCTATTGCGACGGTATTGGGCAAGGAGAATTTGCTAAAGCCTATTATTACACCGGGCAGCGATGATTTTCATCAGTACAAAGTGGCAGACTCCAAATTAAGGACAGCGTTTTTAGCCTTGGGTTCTGATGCCAAACCGGGATTACATGATCCACATATGTCTTTTAATACGGAGGTCATCATTCCGGGAACAAATATTCTAGTGGAGGCTTTAGCTAGCCGAGTAAAGTAAATTTTTATGTTTAGAAAAACAGGATAACTTAGTTATTTTGTAGCCAAAATAAGGGATATGTAATCTGTATTGCTAAAGGGGAATGTTCACGGTATTTTATAGTGAACATTCCTTTTAGCTTTGGCTAATGAATTTTGGGTATTATGATTAGAAGCATTAGTGATATAATAAGTTTTAAGCATTATGGGCAAAGCACTTGAAAAAGATTGGAGAGAAGTAAATGAAAGTTACAGTGTTACTAAGTGGAGGCATAGATAGTACTACTTGCCTAGCTTTAGCGGTAGAGGAATTTGGTGCTGATAACGTTATTGCATTAAATATGCATTATGGACAAAAACACGAAAAAGAATGTTTGTGTGCTAGAAAAATAGCAGATTACTATAAAGTAAAATATTATGAACACGATATTTCTAGTGTTTTTAAATATAGTAATTGTTCCTTATTGGCAACTAGTGAAAAAGAAATAAAACACGAAAGCTATGCTAAGCAATTAGAAGAATTAGGCGGGGAAGGTACAGTGGAAACTTACGTGCCATTTAGAAATGGGGTTATGTTGTCTATTGCTAGCGCCATAGCCCTTTCTTTAGAGGCAGGACAGGTATATTATGGGGCCCATGCAGATGACAGGGCAGGAAGGGCATACCCTGATTGTACGGTAGAATTCTTTGCTAGCATGAACCAAGCGGTACAAGAAGGAACTAGCGGGATGTGCTGCTTAAAGGCTCCACTTCTTTATATGAATAAAGCGGAGGTTGTCAAAACGGGTTTGGGGCTGAAGGCACCATATAAATATACTTGGAGTTGCTACGAGGGCAGTGAAAAACCTTGTGGTACTTGTGGCACCTGTATTGACAGAGCAAATGCCTTTAAAGCAAATGGTATAGAGGATCCGGCATTATAATAAAAAGCAACAAAAAACCACCTTTTCTAAAAAATGAAGTACACCCCAAATGTTATTTTTGTCTAATAGTTGGGGTGCACTTTAAAAGAAAGGGTGGTTTTTACTAAGCAATTAAAAATATTGGCCTTTAAAATTAGAGCAAAGAGTCTATGATTTTAAGCCAATTTTCTTTGGTTTTACTGCCAATAACGGTAGTACCTACTATTTCACCTTGTTTATTGACGAAGATAGTAGTGGGAACTGCCATAATTGTTTGTAATTGCTTATTAAGCATATCGTTGGAAGGAACAATATTTAAATAATCGGCATTGGCATTAGTTAATAGTTTTTTTGCAAAAGCTATTTGGTCTGGTTGAGGAGTACCGCTGCCGTTTACGGCATCAATAACGATACCTACGATTTTTACACCTTTGTCTTTATATTCTGTAGAAATTTGTGCTAGAATAGGCACTTCTTGGATGCAGGGACCACAGAAAGTGCCCCAAATATTAATCATGGTTAAGTCAGCTTTGCTAAAGATGTTCTGAGATACAATTTCGCCTTTCATATCGGTAGCATTAAAGTTGCCGAAAGAGGCAGCGAAAACCAAATTAGTGCTGCAAAGTAAAAAAATAGCTAAAATAAAGGCTACAAAATTCTTTTTCATATTAATCATTCCCATCTTATGTTTTATTTTTCACTCTATCACATAATGAAAAAGAAGGGAAGTAGGAACTTTTGTAGAATGAAGATACTATAAGGAAAAGGGAGAGACTGCTATGAAAAAGATATTTATATCATTAATTTGTTGTTTTATATTGGTTATGACGAGCACTGTTTTTGCCGAAAACTCACGAGTACTAAATACTAATGGCACTATTGTAGCGGCAGAAGAAAATAGGGTTGTGGTGCAGGGAACGGGTAACATTGATAATATCGTTCTTTTTTTGCAGGGCAAAACTTATATTGTAGATAACGCTACTATGCAAAAGGTACAGAAAATTGAGATAAAAAAAGGTGATTATGTTTATGCTTTCTATGGGGCCAATATGACGAAGAGTATTCCACCTCAGGCCAAGGCAGTTTTACTAGTTTTGGGTAAGGGGGATTCTAGTATTGCCTATATGAGGATTTCTCAAGTGGAGGATAAGGGCGATTATGTAAAAGTTTATTATGACAATCAGAGCATGGATATTGATGAAAAAGCAATGCCCAGCTATAAAAGTATTCGTCAAGGTGATGAACTTTTAGGCTGGTACACAGCAACTGCTGCTTCAGTGCCTACTTCTTTTAAAGCTTCTCATGCCATGGTACTCAATAGAACTGTGGTAGAAAATCTTACTGTTAGTTTTCTGACGGGAAATATTTTAGTGGAAAATAAACAATTGCCGCTAACAGAAAAAAATAAAATTTATAGCGTTAACGGCGTTACTTACTTACCTTTGCGTACAATTGCAGAAATACTAGGCTACAGTACTACTTGGAATGCTGTTGACAAGAGTATCAAATTGCAAAAAGCTTCTAAAAGCGCAAGGTTACAAGTGGGAAATAGGGGATATTGGCAAGACAAAGAAAGAATCATATTAGAAAATGTACCACTAATGATAGATGGTCAAACATTAGTGCCACTAGATTTTTTCAAAGAAGTCCTTGATGAAAATGTCAAGGTTAAAGCATAATTAAACAAAGAGATTTTGGAGTTAATATTAAAAGTTTTAAAAAACATATAGTAAGGGGAAGAGCATATGAAAATTTTCATGGATACAGCGGATGTAGCAGAGATTGCGGAGTTTGTGGATTTAGGTATTGTCTATGGGGTAACGACTAATCCTAGCTTGATTGCTAAAACAGGTAAACCTCAAAACCAAGTTATTTACGAAATTGCTCAATTGGTTGCTGGGCCGGTGAGTGCCGAAGTTATTAGTACTAGCTGTGCAGGTATGGTAAATGAAGCTAGGGCATTAGTTAAGATAGCGCCAAATGTGGTGGTTAAGATACCTTGTATAGCAGAGGGGTTAAAGGCCGTAAAGATATTACATGCTGAAAAAATACCTACAAATGTAACGTTGGTGTTTAGCTTATCTCAAGCTTTGCTGGCCTCTAGAGCAGGTGCATCCTATGTTAGTCCCTTTATAGGCAGATTAGACGATATAGGTGAAAATGGGGTGAAATTAGCAGAAGATATGGTGAAAGTATTCAAAAAGTATACTTTGCCAACGGAAATAATTGCTGCTAGTATTCGCAACATTGATCATGTTAATGCTATGATGCTTTCAGGTGTAGATATTGCTACTATTCCAACTAAGGTACTGAAACAAATGTTGCTGCATCAACTGACAGATACCGGACTGAAAAAGTTTTTAGAAGATTATGCTGCTAGTCAAAGCTAAGAGTTAGGAACTATAAAAATAAACACCTCTAAAAGTTAGCGGAAATACTAGCTTTTGGAGGTGCTTTTGGTTGCAATAGGCACAAGGTTCACACTAGTAATTATTTTTGACAGAGGGTGCCAATGTTGTTAGAATTATACATAGACTAAAAGAGGAGAAGATATTTTGAAAAAAGCTTTGCAAAGAATTTTAAGCGTAATTTTGTTGGCAGGATTTGCTTTACCTAATGTAGTATTTGCTGATGCAGAAGATAGTTGGAAAAAAGAAATTCCTAAATATAAAGCGGTAAAAGCTGATGTTAAAAAAGATGGTCCCGTACTATTGTTTTCTGATAGCCCGGAAATGGTAAAAAAATGTGGCGTTATGTATCGTGATACTGCCGTCGGTAATGTACGTATTTTTTTCCATCACGTTAATGATACGAAAAGTCCTAAACGCTTAGCTATAGTTTTACGCAATGTAGGCATAAGGCCGGTAGAAGTTACTGTTGGGAGAAAAGGTGTATCTAATCCTAGTCTTGATTGGTTGGGAGCCGGAAAAAGTGCCCAAAGTCGTTATTTTAAGGGAAACAAGGAAGTTGATTTTACTCTTAAGCCAGGAGAAAAACACGAGTTTCTTACAGGAATAAAGGGGCAGATATTTAACCCACAAGAATTAATTACAGGAATTGTGGATTTTAACTTTAGCCGCCAAGTAGAAATTTCTTTTATGATGATTCCGGTGGGTACAGCTTTTTCGGCGGCAGTTAGCGCTTATGATATTTTGCCCCCGGACATAGGTGAATATGTTCTACGAGGTACTTTTCAAAATGCCGATATTCATGTTTCCTTGTCGGATACTTTTAACAATGAAAAAAGAGATATCTGGGGAATAACTCTGGCTGACAATGAGGAAGATTCATATGTAGTAGGTGTAGATGCTACAAGAGACAAGCCGGTTGTGAATTATGGTAATTATGGCGTAGTTTATGATTTGGCATACAAAACTAGAGGCGATGGGGAAACAATTTTGCGTTTTAATCCTTGGGGAGGTACTTTTGCTGGAGTCTGTTTATTAGAAAATAAGGATGAAATAGTAGAGGTAAACCTACCAAACGGACGTGTGTATTTTGGCGATAAGCGACCAACAGAAAATATGATACTGGCAAAAGTAGCTGGCAAAATGGAAGGTAAAGTATTTTTTTCACCACCGGGGTCATCTAATTTACCGGTTAGAATATTTTTTGCTCCCAATAAAATAAACAAAAAACAATAAAAAGACATGCCAATTCTTATTAGTATTATTTCCATATATACCTAATAATATGATATACTAAGAGTTACAAAGAGGTAAAATTAATAAAATACCTCTTGACTAAAAAAAAATAAGATGTATAATTCTAATTAAGAATGATTATCCGAAAGAGGTGAAGACAATGGGAAAAAGAAATACTATTCAGAGACAACTTGTTATAGCCGCAGTCCGTACGTTGGAAAACCATCCTACTGCCGAAGAGGTTTATAATTGCATTGTAACTGAATATCCTGATATTAGTAAGGGAACTGTCTATCGCAATTTAAATTCTTTAGTGGAAACAGGTTTGTTGAATAAAGTAGCTGTTCCCAATGGTGCTGATCGCTTTGACCATATTTTGGCTAGGCACTATCACATCGAATGCACAAATTGTGGTGCTTTTTCTGATGTTGATACTGAATATTTAGAGGATATAGATTTAAAAATAGCTAATTCTACTAAATACAAGATGGATAATCACGATATTGTTTTTAGAGGTGTATGCCCCAAGTGTCAGGAAATCCTTAAGCAACAAGGACATTAATTTAGCTAGGAACTGTTATTGTGACAGTTTTATAAATTTACCAATTGGAGGAGATACGAAATGACAAATTTAAAAGGTAGTAAAACAGAAGCCAATCTTCAAACTGCGTTTTCTGGCGAATCGCAGGCAAGAAATAAGTATACTTACTATGCAAGTAAAGCTAAAAAAGAAGGGTATGTGCAGATTTCTAATATCTTCCTTGAAACAGCAGGAAACGAAAAAGAACATGCTGAACTTTGGTTTAAAGCTTTGCATGGTGACGCTATTCCTGATACCATTGCTAATTTAAAAGATGCTGCAGCCGGTGAGCATTATGAATGGACCGATATGTATGCTGGCTTTTCTGAAACAGCTAAAGAAGAAGGCTTTACTAGATTAGCAGCGTTGTTTGCTTCTGTTGCCAAAATTGAAAAAACGCATGAAGACAGATACCTAAAATTACTGGCTAACGTTGAAAATGAAACTTGTTTCAAACGTGAAGAAAAACAAGTTTGGGTATGTTCTAATTGTGGTCATATTGTATTTTCTAAAGTCGCTCCGGAAAAATGTCCTGTTTGTGATCATCCTAAAGCTTATTTCCAGATTAAAGCAGAAAATTTCTAATTTAAAAAGAGTTTTTCATACAAAATGTTTAAAGGTATACTTTGTAAAAAGTATACCTTTTTTAATTACTAAACAAAGGCTAATATTTGCAAAAATGCAGTAATTAGAGTATTATTATGAAATGAAGCTTTGTGAAAATGAGGGGAAGGTTGCTGATTAGACAATGAACAGGCCAAGTAAGGGCTTTACCTTAATTGAATTGGTGATAGTAATTGCTATCTTAGGTATTTTAGCAGGTATAGCCGTAGCCATTTTTGGTGATACCCTAGCCGATACACAAAAAAAAGCTTGCATTGCTAATCGTATAACCATAATTAAACAATATACTCTTGCTGAAGCGAGAGGAGATGCGGAAGCATCTTCTTTGGAAAATTATACGAAATGGTATTTAAAAACTTATTATAATGGAGTTGCCACCTTGTGTCCTCGCGGTGGAACTTATACATATAGCGAAGATCCTTTAGATATTATTTGCTCAGAACATGGGTCTATGAGAGATGAAGTAAGTACAGCTTATGTTTTTGATAAAACACAGGCACAGGCAACTTTAGACTCACTTATGAATGCATACTCAGGATTTGGGCAATATCTGCTGGATAATGGCAGGAATAAAAATGTTTTAAATAGCGGTCAGGAGATGCAAAATTTAGTTGCATATCTAAAGGATAGTACGGTATCTGACGCCCTAACAGTTTTTTTCAATAGTGGAATTGACAATTTCAAGGTTTATTATACAAATGGAACTAGTGATAAAAGGATAACCGGAGTATTTTATACAGTAGGTGATGTAAGCTATGTTAAATATGCCAATGGAGATACTTATAAAGTCGATGATACGGTTGCTAAAACAGACGTAAGTGCTTATGGCAGGGATGAATCGAAACTATTAAATTCGGATGGCAGTCCCGTAGCTGGTGTGGAAAAAATTAATTAATTTTGGGAAAGGTACGAGAACATTGTGCCTTTTCTTTTTTTATTGGGTAAAGTAAGTTATAATAAGAGGCAGAATATAGTAAAAATATGGGAGCATATAATGACAAAACAACTTTTAACAAAACAAATCATAGATTTGACGGTAACAAGCTTAGGAAGCAGCGGAGAAGGTGTTGGTAAGGTAGATGGCTTTGCGGTTTTTGCCGTGGGAGCACTACCGGGAGAAACCGTTAGGGTTAAACTTAACCAAGTAAAAAAAACTTATGCCACAGGGCAAGTTATTAAAGTTGTCACCACTAGCAAGGAAAGGGTAGCACCGTTATGCCCTGTGTACAAAGAATGTGGTGGCTGCCAGTTGCAGCATTTGAGCTATGAAGGTCAGCTTAAGGCTAAACACCAACAAGTGGTAGATGCTTTAGAACGTATTGGACATTTCCACGATATAAAAGTATTACCTACTATTGGCGATGAAATACCTTGGCATTACCGCAATAAGATGCAGGTACCGGTAGCTATGGAAGGTAAGAAAATTGAAATAGGCTGCTTTGCTCAAGCAACCCATAAAATTATAGACGTAGAAGAATGTTTCATTCAAAAAGAAAAGAATAACGTTATTGCTGCCGTTGTGCGTAAATGGATGAAAGAATACAAGATACCTGGGTATATGGAAGATAAACAGCGGGGTATAGTTCGCCACATTATGGGACGAGTGGGAGTGCGCACCGGTGAAGTTATGGTAGTGTTAGTTACTGCTACGCCTACAGTACCTCATGCAAAAGAATTAGTATATATGCTGCAAAAAGAAGTGCCTGGTTTCAAAACTTTGGTGCAGAATATAAATACCCGTCATACTAATGTTATCTTGGGTGAGAAGAACAAAACAATTTTTGGCCCGGGATCTATTAAAGATAAACTCGGTGACTTAAGTTTTAATATTTCCGCCCAATCTTTCTTTCAAGTAAACAGCGAGCAAGCACAAAAGCTCTATGATACAGCCCTAGAATACGCTAAACTTACAGGCAAGGAAACAGTTGTAGACGTTTACTGCGGGACAGGGACTATTACTCTTTTTCTGGCACAAAAAGCCAAAAATGTTTTCGGTATTGAAATCGTCGCCTCTGCTATTAAAGATGCCAAGATTAATGCTAAAGAAAACAAAATTGCTAATGCCAATTTTATCCTTGGTGACGCTGCCAAAGAACTACCTAATTTGCTTGGGGCAGGTATTAAACCGGATGTTATCGTCTTAGATCCACCTAGAGCAGGCTGCGAAGTAAGAGTACTGGAAGCAATAGCTAGCGTAAAACCAAAACGTATCGTCTACGTATCCTGCAATCCTGCTACTCTAGCTAGAGATTTGGTTGTTCTTACCAAAGCCAAATATAAAATAACTAAAGTACAGCCGGTGGATATGTTTCCCCAGACCAGCCATGTGGAGTGCGTAGCGTTGATGTCAAGGGTTCAGAAGTAATGTGTGAAAAGGGCTTGAAATAAGGGGATT
>JAQVYX010000046.1 GCA_029004715.1 Acidaminococcaceae bacterium
AGAAGTACCATACTCTTTTAAAATTACGTTTTCACTAGCATCTAAATTTGGTACAAGTCCCATTCCTAATCTATCTTCCGGCACATAACTAATACCTCGCTCAATCATTGCTTTAGGAGACATGCCTATAATTTCTTCGCCCTTAAATTTTATACTACCACAAGTAGCTGGCCTTAACCCGGCTAAAACTTCGGCTAATTCTCTTTGTCCATTACCGGATACACCGGCAATACCATATATTTCTCCTGCTTTAACGTTCAACGACATACCATTGAGGCCCAATGTTCCCACATCATTCAGCGCAGAAATATTATTAACTTCCAAAATTACCTCGCCTAAAGACTGCTCTTGTTTGTTATTACTCTTATTCACATTGATGTCTCGGCCTATCATCATCTCAATTAACCCATAGCGGTTCGTATCATTACGACCAAAACAACCTACAACTTTGCCAGAACGCAAAACCGTAATCTGATCTGCAAGTTCCAATACTTCATTCAATTTATGAGAAATAAATACTACCGCACAGCCATCGTTGGCCATTTTTCTTAAATTAGCAAATAGTTCTCTTGTTTCTTGCGGTGTAAGCACAGCAGTCGGTTCATCCAAAATTAAAACTTTGGAATTACGGTACAGCATCCTAAGGATTTCTACTCTTTGCTTTTCTCCTACTGACAATTGCCATACATAGCTTTTAGGGTTGACTACCATGCCATATTTTTCGCCCAACTTAGTAATATCGGCTACCACCGCATCTTGTGAAAGTAAAAACGAATTTGATATTTGGCTTAAAGCAATATTTTCTGCCACAGTAAATGACTCTATAAGTTTAAAATGTTGATGAACCATGCCTATACCATTATCTATTGCGTCTCTTGGAGAAGTAAATTTCTTTTCCTGACCGTTAACACTAATAGTACCTTCTGTAGGACGATATAAACCCGTCAGTATACTCATCAAGGTTGTTTTTCCCGAGCCATTTTCACCTAATAAAGCATGTACTTGCCCAGGATATAAATCTAAATTAATTTGATCATTGGCAGTAACGCCAGGAAAACGTTTTACAATATTACGCATACTAATTAAAGGCGTATCTGCCATAACCATTTCTCCTTACATTTAAAATGACATAGGAATCGACAAAAGTATTGCCGATTCCTATGAACTAATTACCAATATTATTTACTAATATAACCATCGACGCCTTCTACGAACCAATCTATTTTCAACAAATCAGCATCAGATACTACCTGACCTTTATTTACGCGTATTTTACCATTTTGGTCTTTGATAGGGCCGGCAAAAGGATTTAGTTTACCACTAATAATATCTTTTTTAGCTTGATCTACAATCTTTCTAGTTTCCTCAGGTACCATTGGGCCATAGGGAGCGATATTTACTACATTATCTTTCATAGAACCCCAATATGAACCACTCTTCCAAGTTCCATCTTGAACCTCTTTAACTACCTTTTCATAATATGGTCCCCAGTTCCACACAGCAGAAGTTAAAACAGCTTTTGGGGCAGCCTTGCTCATATCCATATTATAACCAATACTCCATTTACCACGTTCTTCAGCGGCCAATTGTGGTCCAACTGTATCTTGATGCTGCGTAATAACATCAGCACCTGCATCTATTAAGGTTAATGCTGCTTGTTTTTCCTTAGCAGGATCATACCAGGTATTAGACCAAAGCACTTTCACTGTTGCCTTAGGATTAACAGCCCTTACACCTAGCGTAAAAGCATCAATACCACGAACAACTTCCGGGATAGGAAACGCAGCTACATAACCAATGATATTACTCTTAGTCTGTAAACCTGCCACCATACCAGTCAAATATCTTGCTTGATATATTCTGCCAAAATAATTTCCCATATTGGCCGCAGTCTTGTATCCCGAGCAATGCATGAAAATTGTGTCAGGATATTTTTTAGCCACATTTACCATAGCATCCATATACCCAAAACTTGTAGCAAAAATTATTTTATTACCCTGTGACGCCAGTTGAGTAATAACACGCTCAGCATCGGCGCCATCGCCAACATTTTCAACATAGGCAGCTTCCACGTTCTTGTTTTTCTTTAATAATTCTAACCTTCCATTACTGTGAGCGTTGGTCCAGCCCCCATCATTAATAGAACCATTATGCACAAAAGCAACTTTCGTTTTATCGACTTTCGCAGCATCTTTCTTAGCCCCACCACAACCAGCCACGGCAAAGCTTCCAACCAACAAACAACTCACCAAAACCCTTTCCCACTTAGAAAACATAACGACACACTTCCTTAGTTTAATTTTTTTGCTCCCGTGCCAACTTAATGTACAATACATTATACCTCAAACATTCTAGTTGCTCAATCAATTTTTTTGCTATTTAAGTAAATCCAAAGATATTATTTTTTTTACAATTTCTTGTAGCCATATTATTGACCTTTACTTAGGAAATAGCTATACTTTAAGAGCATATTAATTTGTAAACATTGTAACACCTTATGGAGGATTAATGAAACAAAAACTTCTTATTTCAAATGTTTTTTTTATTGGTTTAACCTTATTTTCGTCTTTTTTTGGGGCAGGAAATTTGATTTTTCCACCTGCATTAGGTCAAGCTGCAGGTTCTAATCTTTTACCGGCTTTAATGGGGTTTTTAATCACGGCAGTGGGTTTGCCTTTGCTAGGAATTATAGCAATAGCACGTACAAGTACTGGAAATGCCACCGAGTTAGCTGAACTAATTCATCCAAAATTTTCTAAAACAGTCATGTGCGTAGTCGCTCTTTGCATTGGCCCTTTTTTTGCCATTCCTCGCACAGCAGCTGTCTCTTTTGACATTGGTATTCGTCCCTTATTAGGTAATGATAGTGGAAGCTTGTTCCTCTACACTCTTATTTTCTTTGCTTCTACCTATTTTTTTACTATGAATCCCAGTAAATTAGTAGCAAGAGTCGGTAAATTCCTCACACCACTACTTTTACTTTCTTTATCCTTGCTTATTGTAAAAACATTCGTGTCCCCACTAGGTAATTTGGGCTCGGCTTCCGGCACTTACATTACGCATCCTTTTTTTAAAGGGTTCCAAGAAGGCTATTTGACAATGGACCTTTTAGCTTGCTTTATTTTTAGTACAATATCTCTTAGCGCTATTAAAAGCTTAGGAATTACCGATACTTATACTATTACAAAACTATGCATCTATGCTGGTTGTATCGCTGCTTTTTTCTTGGGGGCCATATATATTGCTCTTTGCTATTTAGGAGCTACAAGTTTAAGTCTTCTTGGTGCCTCAGAAAATGGCGGTTTACTTCTAGCAGGTGCTACTAATCACTATTTTGGAAACCTAGGTAATTTAGTCCTTAGCCTTATGATTATTTTTGCTTGCCTTACCACTAGTATTGGTGTTACCTCTTCTTGCGGTTTGTTTTTTGAAGCCATTACCAAGGGGAAAATGCTCTACACCAAAGTTGTGCTATTTATTACTCTTTTTAGTTTAGCAGTTTCTAATATTGGTCTTACTAAATTGATTGCTGTTTCTATTCCTTTCCTAGTAGGCCTATATCCAGTAGTTATCGTCATTGTCCTTCTGGCAATCTCTGCCCCCATATTTGGGCACCGTGTTGCTGTCTTTAGATGTTCAATGTTTTGTACCGTTTGTTTTAGTATACTCGCCGGTCTTCAGGCCGCTGGCATTAAATTCCCCCAACTTGATGCTTTTCTAGCAGAATTTCTTCCATTATATACCGTTAATTTTGGTTGGATTGCTCCTACGCTAACAGGGGCAATTATAGGTTACATATATAGTTTTTTCACTGTTAAAAAATAATTGTCGAAAAAACATACAAAACGAAGTGCACTTCATTAGGTGCACTTCGTTTTATTATCTCATCTATGCTTTTATTACTTCTTTTATAAAGGGCTTCTATTAATCTTCCAAAGCCTCAACTGCCATAGCCATGCCAAGTCCACCGGCAATGCAAATACTAGCCAAACCATAGCGTACCTTGCGTCGTCTCATCTCATACAGCATCGTTGTTACTATGCGCGACCCTGAGCAGCCCAATGGATGCCCCAAAGCTATCGCCCCGCCGTTTACGTTCAAGAGCTCCGGATTGATTTTCAATTCTTTCGCACAAGCTACCGACTGAGCCGCAAAAGCTTCATTTATTTCAAAAATCTCAAAGTCTTCCATCTGCATATCAAGTTTCTTTAAGAGCTTTCTAGTAGCGGCTATAGGACCGGTTCCCATTATTCTCGGATCAACACCCGCTGCTGCTGTACCTATTATGCGTCCCATGGGTTTTACTTGTAGCTCAGCCGCCTTCTCCTCTGACATAAGCAGCACCGCGCAGGCACCGTCATTTCTACCCGACGCATTTCCTGCAGTTACTGTGCCGCCTGTAAATATTGGGCGTAGCTTGCTTAGTTTTTCCATGCTGGTATCACGTTTAGGATACTCATCTACGCTAAACACAATGGGGTCTTTCTTGCGCTGGGAAATTACCACGTCCACTATTTCTTCCTTAAACCGCCCTGCATCAATGGCCGCTACAGCTCTTTTCTGGCTTTCCAAAGCAAAAGCGTCTTGTTCTTCTCTAGTTACATGGTACTGCTCAGCCACATTGTCCGCTGTCTGGATCATGTTGAACACGCCGTAAATATCTTGAGGCTGGGATTTAGGCTGGCTTTCTATGTTAGGGTCCACAAGAACAGTGTTACCATTGCCCACACCAAAACGAGCGTTGCGGATATAAAAGGGAGCCGTACTCATGCTCTCCACTCCTCCGGTAAGTACTACGTCGCTTTCGCCGCACATAATCTGCTGAGCGGCATTATACATAGCCTGCATGCCTGATGCGCATTGGCGATGCACTGTGTAGGCAGGAACGCTTTCCGGTATGCCTACTGCCAGGGATGCTACTCTAGCGATGTTTGGTGCATCCGTAGACTGTTTCGCCTGTCCGGCGATTACTTCGTCAATTTCCTTGAAATCTATTCCCGCTCTTGCCAAGGCTCCTGCGAAAACGGTCTTTAATAATTGTTCAGGAAGCACGTTTTTAAGCGTACCACCTATCTTGCCTTGCGGAGTTCTTGCTGCAGAAATAATCATAACATTTTTCATTTTTCTCTCCTCCAACGCAACTCTTAATAATATTATTTATTAGAATCTTTC
Organism: Acidaminococcaceae bacterium; assembly: GCA_029004715.1. Lineage (GTDB taxonomy): Bacteria > Bacillota > Negativicutes > Acidaminococcales > Acidaminococcaceae > JAAYAE01. The sequence continues at coordinate 5,173 of JAQVYX010000046.1, forward strand.
ACGCCTCTTAATTTATAACTTATTCCCTTTCATATGTATAAACGCCCTTTCCTACCTTGCGTCCCAATCTACCAGCTGCCACATATTGGACGTGCAAGGGGCATGGTCTATATTTCTCACCCAAAGTTTCATACAGATATTGTAGGCTCTTTAAACGGGTATCCAAACCCACAAGGTCAATCATCTCAAATGGTCCCATCGGATGGTTTAGCCCCAGTTTGATGGCCTTATCAATATCTTCCGGCGTTCCCAACCCTTCCATAAGCATATTGAAAGCCTCATTGCCGATAACCGCGTTCATACGGCTGGTAACAAAACCCGGGAACTCTTTAATTTGAACGAGTTCTTTTTTCAGTGCTTGCATAATCTCTATAGTAGTAAATAGAGTTTTATCGCTAGTTTCTAAACCTCGTACTAATTCCACTAATTTCATTTTATGTACGGGATTAAAAAAGTGCGTTCCCACAACTCTGTCCGGTCTTTTTGTAGCTGCGGCAATTTTAGTGATGCTCTGGGAAGTAGTATTGGAAGCCAATATTGTATCAGACCCGCAGACTTCATCTAATTTTGCGAAAAGCGGTAATTTTATGCTTAAATCTTCAGGCGCAGCCTCAATGATGTATTCACACTCACTTAGATTTTCTACCTTTGTAGTACATTTGATGTTTTCCAGCGTGCGGTTCTTTTCTTCCTGAGTCGTCTTGCCTCTGGCAATACCTTTATCTAGTTCTTTCTCAATTAGTGCCATAGCTTTATCTAAAAAAGTCATATTAATATCTTCCATAACAACTTCAAAACCATTTAAAGCAGCTACATGTGCAATGCCGCGTCCCATAATCCCTGATCCTACAACTCCAAGTTTCTTAACCATAAGTAAATCCTCCTATTTTCCCTTATATTCAGGTTGACGTTTTTCTAAAAAGGCGCCAATTCCTTCTACATGATCGTCTGTAGTAAACACAAAGCTTTGAGCAAAAGATTCCAATTCTAATGCTGCACTAAGATTAATTTCAATTCCTTCATCAATTACCTTTTTAGCAATTCGTAAAATCAGCGGACTCTTTTTAGCAATTGACTCGCCTAAAAAAAAAGCTTCCTCCAACAGTTTTTCTTGTGGATAAACTTGATTAACCAAACCAATATTTTTTGCTTCTTCCGCCTATATAACTCTACCTGTAAAAATAAGTTCCTTAGCTTTTCCCACTCCTACGAGCCTAGCTAAACGTTGTGTGCCACCGCCACCTGGCAAAATTCCCACATTGCTTTCTGTCTGCCCCAACTTGGCATTTTCGCTGGCTATACGCAAATCACAGGCTAAGGCCAGTTCCAGCCCTCCACCCATAGTGTAACCATTCAAAACAGCTATAGTCGGTTTTTTACTCTTGGCTATGGTCGTAATAGCTCTGGGCAATTTCCCTTCAAAGGTTTCTAAGGGTGAACGTTTATACAAGGAATTAAGATCAGCTCCTGCAACAAAAGCCTTGTTACCAGCACCGGTAATAAGAATTACGTTGACAGAAGGATTACTTTCCACCTCGCCAAATACTTTGCTAAGCTCCCCCCAAGTAGGCACATCTAAAGCATTATGTACCTCGGGGCGATTAATAATAATAAGTGCTAATTTCCCTTTTCGTTCTACTTGAATAACTGATGAATTCATGCACTTACCTCCCCAGCTTTTATTTCTTTAAATTGACAAGGAAAATATCTTTAGTATTTTCCCTGTCAAAAAACTAAATTTTCTTATAGTGGTTTGAATCCATACATAAGAGGCAAAAGAACGCAGCTTAAGACAGTTAAAATAATCGTAATCGGCAGACCAATGTACACATAGTCTTTATAACGATATCCGCCTACAAGTGTCTGCGTAACGCAAGGTGTGCCAATTGGAGTTGCCAAGGCAGTACTACCACCTATGATAAGACCTATAATTAATACCTCTGGGTGAACATACAGCTGAAAACCAATATTAATAAAGATTGGGGTCATCATAGCAAGTACTGCCGTATTACTCATAAAGTTAGTTAATACTGTAGATATAATTACACCAGCAATAAGAATTGCATATACAGAAGCGTCAGCGCCGCCAAAAATATTAACTACAAAATTTGCAATTATTTTGCCCCCGCCACTAACATCAAGTCCTTTGGCAAAACCTTGTGCAGCTCCAAGAATTACTAACGTATTCCAGTCTAAATCTCTTAAAGCTTTCTTAAGGTTTTTACAACCACAGACTAAGCAAATTGAGGCACCAACCAAGGCAATAACTCCTACATTCCAAACATTAAAAATGAATCCTAGAATACAAAGAACTATAACGGTGCCAGCAACCATCATTTTAAAATCAAGTTTTTTGGGTTCAGCTCCCTCTACCTCTTCCTCAATTACTACCGGGCTAATGTCATCGAAATCAAATACTTTTTTCTGAAGATTATAGCCAATAGTGCACATATACAGACAAAGAACAACACAGAGAATGGCTACAATTGGACTAAATTCAAAAAATCCTAAAGGTCTGCATCCCTTCGTATTTACAAGAATAGATTGCGCGACTAGCTGAGCCGTAGAGCCTACTATTGTACCGGCACCACCTAGCGCTGCCGCGAACCCGACGCCCATAAGCAAGAATTTATTATGTAAACGTCCCTTGGATTTATATACAATTGAAGCAATAAGAGGAATAAAAGTAGCTACTGTGGCACTATTGCTAAGAAATGCCGAGGCAATTGCTGCTACAGTCATCATCACAAACAAAAGCATACGTTCATTCTTAGCAAAAGGTCCATCTACAATTTTTGCGCCTATAATCTTAGCCAATCCAGTTTCAAATAGGCAATCACCAATAATCATCATACCAGCAACCATCATAACGACAGTGGAACCAAACCCAGCGTAAATATACTTGTAAGGCATGACATGAAATACACCCATAGCTAATGAAGCTAACATGGCGGTTAAAGCAAGTGGTATTTTTTCCCACATGAAAGAAACAACGGCAATGGCAATAATTATAATTGACAATACTGCAGTGGTCATATAAATATACCTCCCTTAATTATAATTCCGAATAACTTTGAATCTTGGTAAGTGTCTGTCCGTTATCTTCTGAACTCTGATCGATTTCTAAACATAAACAATATAAACCTTCTTCTTCACAACATTTGGCAATATCCGGATAATCATATTCTTCTACATCACAAAATCTCATAAGACAATCTACAACAGAGTCAGCTGCGCATTCCTTAGCCTCCTTTATAATAAATTTCTCCAGCATATCGGCGTTTTCATCATGAACTGTAGAGCATCCTTCGATGTGCATCCACTGACTGGACAATGACCAAAAAGGAGTCTCGCATATTTCATAATCCGTGCGGAACTGACGTGATTCTTGGGCTAAATTATCCCCCACAATTGCGATATTATACTTATCAAAAAGCTGCAATAACTCATCTGGTTCAGCGGTAATCCCTATAAAATAAGCTCGTTTCCCACTCCAAACATGCTCCGGTAACTTTTCTAGTTCTTCTATAAGGTTTTCCATCAGCCTTATATGCTCATCTACCGAAATAAATTGTGCACTTTTCAAAATGTAATGTCTAACTAAAGGTTTAATCACATCCAGATGATTTAAGGCTAACTTAGAAAACTTCATAACCAGTGCGTTTTGATAATTATATTTTTTTATAGACTCATGCAAAGACTCATCTGTAATTTCTCTGTTTAAAATCTTTTCAAGTCGTAATTTTACACTAAGATATTCCTGCGCTAAAAAATCTTGTGCCCCTAAATCTGTGCGATTTTGAGGGTGAACTAAAGCAATTAACGGTATATCCGTAACTCCCGCTCTCCAACTTGAACTCATACCACGAAAAGTATCACAAAGTATGGGCATAATAACAGCCTTCAAACCATCATATCTACCGGTCATCCCCAACTCAAGACAAGAACGCATGATAGAACAGGTAAAAACAGGGCTATACTTGCCAGCAAAAGTTGGTGTTATTCTTCCACCCCACAGCCCCATTGGCACAGCACCAGCCGCATCAATTATCGGTTTAGGCGTATATATAGGAAAACAGCCAATTACATCCTTTCCCTCTTCTATATATTTTTTTAAAATTGCATTAGGGTTATTGGCAATATATGCGAATTGCTCCAAAATATCTGTTAAGCTCATCATTTACCCCCCTTATTTTCTTTCATAACCTCAACCAACCCTTGCAGGCGATTTTCAAACTGAGCTTCGCTAAATACGCGTGTATCAGATTGATCACCATCGAAGTTTACAATAGGAATTTTGTTGCGGGCTTCAATAATATCACGACCGGTGAAAATATGGAAACTCATTAATTTACAACTACGATTAACATGACAAAGCATGCCGTCACAAGCAAATTTTTTCATAGATTTAGATCTCATATCCATAATGCTAGGCGTTGAAAAACTATTTGTAGAAGAGCATTGATAAGCTTTTGCCATCCCATTTAAATCACCTGGTTCATAAGCCACATCCCAAGCAGTTACATAACCGTTCATAACAGCATTAACGCCATATTTTCTTAAAGTTTTAAGGTTGAACCCTAAATTTGGCCAACAAGCAATACCTTCCCAGTGTACACGGTATTCTTCTGTGCCTCTGAATGTGGAGGTACCATTGGCAATGTGTTCCTCAACTTCTTTTTTTAACTGTTTTAAAATTTCTGTAGTAGATTCCTTGCCACGACAAATTACCAAACAGGACATATAGTTGAATAAATCAAACCCATCTAATGGTGCTGGCATCCTTGTATTTAAAGCTACTATTTCATTAAATAATTTACGGTTAACTTGAGAAATACGCTGCACTTCAAGAAAGCGATTCCAGTCAAACTTCTTATTAAAGAACTTCTCCATAGCTGCAATGTTGTTTTCAATTTGACTGCGTACATACTTATTTTTATAAGCATCCGGTTCTTCCTCATTATAGTTAAATAAGCAGTCCACAAAAAATATTGGGATTGACAAATTTTCCGATAAATTTTCATACCATTTCATCAATTGCGTACAACTATTATTAGCAAGGCACAAAAATGTAGGTAAAGGCATAGCAGGTTCTACCCCTTCAAATTTTCCATTCTTCATCATGTCTGCCATACCCATATTTAATCTTGCATAAGAACATATATTAATGGGATACTTCATTTCTCCTTCTGTATGTTCTATAAACTGATTGCCAAAGTGACGTGCGGAAATTGATGCTGCATTATTTTCAGGATATAAAACCGGAACGTCAAATGTTTCACAAAGTTCTTGTGGAAAAATTGCTGTAGACCAGCCGATAGACTCACCCTTTTCCTTTGCAGCCCAAGCACTTGCATATACATCCTCAGTTTGTTTATTTACCAACTGTCTGGACAAAGGAAGTTCCCTTTTTGGCTTTTCTGCTTTTTGTTCTGTCATAACGTTTTACCATTTCCTTTCTCAAATAGTTCTTTTGCATATAGTGCCGCTCCTAGAGAACCAGCGACCTGTGAAAATGGGGAAACAAAGAGCGGAGCATGCAGTTCTTCTTCCAGTGCCGTCACAATCCCCATGTTTAGTGACACACCACCACTAAGTGCGATATCAGGTTCAATACCATTTCTACGCACTAAACCAACGACTCTCCTTGCTACCGAAGCATGAATACCGGCAATAAGATTTGGAATGCTGATCCCTGTAGACATCTTAGAAACCACTTCAGATTCTGCAAACACAGTACAAGTACTACTAATAGACGCCACGGAAACAGCCTGAACAGCTAAATCTCCAAATTGCGCCAAGGGAACATCTATAACCTTAGCCATTGTTTCAATAAACCGCCCTGTGCCCGCAGCACATTTATCATTCATCACAAAATTTACAATCTGACCCTTATTGTTTAATCGAATGGCTTTTACGTCTTGGCCCCCAATATCAATAATAGTTCTAACATTGGGGAGAAGGTAAAACATTCCTTTTGCATGGCAGCTTATTTCGCTT